>CAYZWQ010000088.1:0-11452 GCA_964481355.1 uncultured Chitinophagales bacterium | reverse complement strand
AGCTATGTCAATCAGGCGCCCGTCGAAATCAAGAACCCGTTCGTGATTCCCGGCCTGAAGAAGGTCAAGGTCGACTCCAACCTGAACACCAGCTACGTCTTTGAAAGGTTCATCGAGGGCGACTGCAACCGGCTTGCCCGTTCGGCGGCCATGGCCGTGGCCGAGAACCCGGGCAAGAGCTCCTTCAACCCCCTCTTCCTGTACGGAGGCGTGGGCCTTGGCAAGACGCACCTCGTTCACAGTATAGGGAACAAGATCAAGCAGCTGTACGGCGACGACAAGGCGGTGCTTTACACAACGCTCGAATCGTTCACCAACGAGTTCATTCGGGCCGTCCAAAGCAATAGGGCAAGCGAGTTCACAACCTTCTACCGCCACATCGACGTACTGATGGTCGACGACATCCAGTTTTTGTCTGGCAAGGAGAAGACCCAGGATGTGTTCTTCCACATCTTCAACACGCTGCACATGGAAGGCAAGCAGATCATCCTCTCGAGCGACCGTGCACCGAAGGACATTCCACAGGTCATGGAGCGCCTCATATCGCGCTTCAACTGGGGGCTGAGTGCGGACCTCCAAATGCCAGACTATGAGACCCGGTATGCCATCCTTGAGCGCAAGGCGCTCGACAACGGCATCAACCTGCCTCCGGATATCATCGAGTTCATCGCGCACAATTTTAAGTCGAGCGTGCGCGACATGGAGGGCGCAATCGTGAAGCTTCTGGCCGCATCGACGCTCCAGAGGTTTCAGGATTTCGACCTGGCCACTGCCAAGCGCGTGCTCAAGGACTTGATCAAGGATTCCAAGAACCATATTTCCATCGAGTCGATCCAGAACCACGTGAGCGAAATCTGCGGCATCGACACCAACAAGCTCAAGGAGAAGACGCGTAAGAAGGAGATAGTGGAAGCCCGTCAAATTGCGATGTACCTGTCGAAAACGATGACCAAAAGCAGCCTGAAAACCATCGGGCTTCATTTCGGCGGTCGCGACCATTCTACGGTGGTGCATGCCATCGAGTCGGTGGAACAGCGCATCAAGACGAACATCCGAACCCAAAGGATGATCAAAGACCTTCAGCATAAAATCGAGCTTGCCAGCCTGTGATCCCAATCGCGATTGGTACGGTTCGGCATGCCTGAAGTGATCGTTGCCATCGGCTCGAACATGGGCGATCGTGCGGCCCATTTGTCCGCAGGGGTGAAATGCCTTGAGTCGATTTCGACGGTGCAGGTCGAAGTTTCCCCCGTCTACGAATCCGAGCCATTGGGACCGGGAAGCATGGAATTCTACAATGCGGTTGTTGCCATGCAAACCCCTATTCATCCCAAGGCGTTGTTGCCATTGCTCAAGGAATGTGAACACAGCAGGGGCAGGGATCCTTTGGCTGCCCGATGGACGGACCGTCCGCTTGACATGGACATCATTGGCTGGGGTCGGCGAAAATTCAAGTCGGCGCTCATCCAAGTGCCGCATGCCTCCTACCGGGACCGCCTTTTCGTGCTTCTTCCGCTCATGGATCTGCGTCCGAATTGGACCGATCCCGAAACCGGTCTTTCCATCGATCGTCTTGTGGCTGAGGCCATGCCCCTTCGGATTCGCAGGATGGACATTAACTTGATGCAACACTGACGAAATGAACTCATTCAGGTATATCGCGGTAGAAGGGGTAATTGGGGCCGGAAAGACCACCCTTGCGCAGATGCTATCGGCGAGGCACGGGGCCAGGCTGGTGTTGGAGGAATTCGAAGACAACCCATTCCTGCCCCATTTTTATGCCGACCGCGACCGTTACGCCTTCCAAACGCAGCTGTCCTTCCTGGCGAGCCGGTTTCACCAGCAAAACCGCCTGCAAAGCCCCGACCTCTTCCATGAGATGACCATCGCAGACTACATGTTCGAAAAGGATCGCATCTTTGCCTCCATTAATTTAGGCTTCGACGAGCTCGGCCTGTACGACCGCATCTTCAATATCATGAATCTTCAGGCCGTCAAACCCGACCTCGTCGTTTACCTGCAATGCACGGTCGAGAGGCTGTTGGCCAACATCGCCAAAAGGGGGCGCAGCTACGAGAAATCGATCGATAGCGCCTACCTCTCGCAGCTCTCCGACGCCTACAACCAGTATTTCCACCAGTACGACCGGTCGCCCCTGCTCATCATCAATGTGAATGAGGCGGATTTTGTGCAGAATCCTGATCATCTTGCCTATATTGAGGAACAGATATTCAAAAATCCCATCCAGGACGGGACCGTTTACATCACGCCGCGTTGAGATGCTTCTGAAGATACTCGTCTATTCAATTGCCATTTGGTTCTTCATCCGAATTTTCCGTCGGGTGGCCAGGCTTTGGTTTGGAGCCGCCACAAATCGGACGTTTGAACGACCTCCGGCAAATAACGGGGCTAAGCACGGGCCTAAGCGCATCGACGACGTCGAGGATGCGGTCTTTACCGAGGTTGACGATAATCGTTGACGACGGCTTTACTTTTCGGTCGTTTTGTGTGTATATTTAAAATCTCTCCCAGCCCTGGTGGTGAAATTGGTAGACACGCTATCTTGAGGGGGTAGTGCTGGAAACGGCATGCTGGTTCGAGTCCAGTCCAGGGCACAGTATGGTGTCTCCATACGTTGAGGTTAAGGGTAGGCGTCTTTCTGGCAACAGGAAGACGCCTTTTTTTATGCGCCACCTCCTTAATATTCAGATAATAATTAGGTAATATATTGACCGGCAATAATCATCCACACTGCTTCAAATTGCATGAACTCAGATCCTAAGTCGCCGGATCAAAACCAGCTCGAGCAGGCAACCTTTGCTCAGTACCGTTTCTTTGGGTTGATCAAGCAGGAACGTGTGTTCCTGGTGATTATCGGTGTTTTTTTCTTCCTGGCTGGGGTCGTCTTCCAGAATCCGATGCTGGCTATGTGGGTCGGATTCGCCTTTGCAGGATATTCGGCCATAGCCAACGACAGCATCCAAACCATCGGCACGTTCCTTGCATCGAATGCTGACCGCAAGTGGTGGGTTTTATGGTTGTACATCGGTGGGATTTTTGTGCTTACCGTTACCTTCAGTTGGTTCAATTACGATGGCGATGTGAGCTATCAACGTCTGACCTCGAAGGGTTTCTCCGAAGCGCCGTCCACCTTCACCTTCCTGCAGATTGCCGCTCCGCTGTTTTTGCTGATCCTGACCCGCCTTCGAATGCCGGTCTCGACCACCTTTTTGATCTTGAGCTGCTTTTCTTCCGACTTGGGTGGCATCACCGACATGCTGAACAAGTCCTTCTTCGGTTACGTAACTACATTCTTGGTCGCATTCGTGTTTTGGATCCTCCTGAACCGGCTCATGAACGGGTGGTTCAAAGGTGAGGCCAAATGGTATTGGTATCCGCTTCAATGGATCACATCCGGAGCACTGTGGTCGGTGTGGATCATGCAGGATGCGGCCAATATTGCTGTCTACCTGCCCAGAAGCCTTGCCGTAGGGGAGTTCATCGGTTTCACCACGTTCATCTTCCTTGGCCTTGGTGTTCTCTTCTACCTCCGTGGCGACAAAATCCAGCAGATCGTCACCGAAAAATCCCAAATGCGCGATGTGCGTCCCGCCACCATCATCGACTTTGTCTACGCCAGCCTGCTCTTCTATTTCAAGATGCTCAGCACGATCCCGATGAGCACGACCTGGGTGTTCATCGGCCTTCTCGCAGGACGCGAGCTCGCCATGAGCGTCACCGATGCCGACGGTAAGGGCAAGCCGATGCGCAAGACGCTCAAGCTCATCGCCAAGGACATCTCCTATGCAGGAATCGGCCTTCTGGTCTCAATCCTGTTAGCCATGGCCATCAATCCCGTGATTTTAGATCAGATTAAGGATTTGTTGGGCTATTGATTCTGACAAGATTTTGCGTTAAAGTACGCGAAACCGTACCGCGTTCCCCAACAGCACGTTTTCAAATAGCGCCCCATACTTAAATCCCGAACAACTTCGGGACCAGGCGCATGTCTTCGCTCGATCCGCCACCGTCCCAATGCGGGCCGAGCCACGCGAGGGCTCCGAGATGGTGTCGCAGATGCTCCTCGGCGAAACGGCCGAAGTGCTCGAGCGGATCGACCGCTGGATACTCATACGCACCCGTTTCGACAGCTACGAAGGCTGGGTGAATCCCGGTCAGTGCGGGTACATCTCCCTAGAAGCCGAGCAGGCGTGGATCACAGACATCAGGCTCAACAGGAGCTACCAGAAAAGCTACGCCGTGCATCATGCCGAATCGGGTGAAGCACTTACGGTTCCGCTTGGCGCACAGATTGTTTCGTCGCCAGACGGCATCTATTTGCCGGACGGCGAATATTTCAAACCCGACATGGTGACGCCATTCGTTTTGAGTGCCGACTTTGTGACCACAGCCGAACGTTTTGCAGGCATACCCTACCTGTGGGGGGGGCGATCCGATCTGGGCATCGACTGCTCAGGCTTTATACAGACCCTCTTTGCCATCTACGGCTATGCCATGCCGCGCGACTCAAGGCAGCAGTTTGAGCTTGCGGCTCCATTTATCACCGATTTGAAGGACATCGACCACGCCCTGCGTGGGGACCTCGTCTTTTTCAAGAACCCCGAGGGACGCATCGTCCACGTGGGTCTTTACGTCACCGACGGCTGCATGGTCCATGCGGGGCCGAACGTGCGTGTCAACTGCTTTTCGCCCAAGTGGGCCGACCGCGTGCTGTTTCCATACGATGAACGCCTCGCCGACCGTTTTTGCGGAGTGGTGCGCATCACCGACCTGGTTCTGCCCAGGGCGCTGCCGCGGTCGCCGTTGAACATGAACAATGACGACCGATCACCCCAAATCTCCAACCCAAATGCTTAACGGACGCGTATTAGTTCTCAACCAGGATTACCAGCCCATCACGGTATGTTCGGTGCAAAAGTCGCTCGTGCTTCTTTTCCTGGAAAAGGCGGAGCTTCTCCATCCCGACGAACGGCGGCGCATATGCACCGTCACCACCAGTTACGATTACCCGTCGGTGATACGGCTGCGCCGATACGCGAGGGTCCCGTTCAAGAATTTGGTGGTCTCGCGTCGCAACGTGCTCAAGCGCGACGGTCACAGGTGCCAGTATTGCAGCAAGACCGAAGACCTCACGATCGACCATGTGATCCCAAAGAGCAGGGGTGGGGGCGACACGTGGGAGAACCTGGTCGCAGCCTGCAACCGCTGCAACCACAAGAAAGGGAACCGGACACCCCACGAGGCAGGAATGCCCCTGATGCGAGCACCTTTCAAGCCAAACTACCTGATGATGATCAGGGATTTTATGGGTTCTGTAGAAGACAACTGGAAGCCGTATCTTTACATGGTATAATTTGAAGCCTTGTTAGGACGTTTTTACGGAATGAGTACACACGGACGCGTTTTAGTAGCCATGAGCGGTGGGGTCGACTCCTCCGTGGCAGCCGTCATGCTCCGCGAGCAGGGGTATGAGGTGATCGGCATCACCATGAAGACCTGGGACTACTCCAGCAGTGGAGGAACAACCGGCAAGGAGACGGGGTGCTGCACCCTCGAGAGCATGAACGACGCCCGTTCGATTGCCCTCAAGTATGGGTTCACCCATTTCATCGTGGACATCCGCGAGGAATTTGGCGATTGGGTCATCAACCGATTCGTCGAGGAGTACATCGCCGGCAGAACCCCGAACCCCTGCGTGCTGTGCAACACCCACATCAAGTGGGCAGCACTCATGAAGCGGGCCGACAGCCTTGGATGCGACTTCATCGCCACAGGTCATTATGCCAACATCCGCACCGAGAACGGACGGCATGTCATTTCGAGGGGGGTCGACCACGACAAGGACCAGTCGTACGCACTATGGGGGGTGAAGCAGGAGCATCTTTCCCGAACACGCTTTCCAGTCGGTCAATATCGAAAGTCACAGATTCGTGAGTATGCTCACGAGCATGGACTGTTGAACGTTGCATCCAAGAAAGACTCGTACGAAATCTGCTTTGTGCCCGACAACGACTACAGGGGCTTCCTCAAACGCCGGGTCGACGGCCTAGAAGCCAAAGTGGAGGGAGGCCTCTTTGTGGACAAAGAAGGTAACATCGTCGGCAAGCACCGCGGGTACCCCTTTTACACGATCGGTCAACGTCGTGGGCTTCATCTGGCCATGGGCCATCCCGTTTATGTGACGGCCATTGATCCTGCCACCAACACCGTTACGGTAGGAGAGGAGTCCGACCTCATCAACACGGTATGCACCGCCCGTGAGCTCAATTGGGGCAAATTTGACAAGCTGCCACACGATGACTATCCCGTGATTGGGGCCATACGGTACAACGACGAGGGCGCGCCCGGCTTCCTCAACCAGGATGATGCCACTGTGACGATCCGATTCCCTGAAGGTAGGAGCGCCATAACGCCAGGTCAAGCGTTAGTGTGCTACGACGGCGACGACGTGTTGGTGGGCGGATGGATCCATTCGGTGCGAGATCCCCTCTGATGATCCTTCACGTCGCACTGGGTGTACCCGAGCAGTTCGTGCCAAAGGCTAAGTATGCCCTTCGGGTCTTGCTCGCTCCATACGATGTGAGCATCAAATGGGTCGACATCGACGATGTGGCCCAAAAGGGCGGTTTGTATTACGGGGCGCTGCCAACACCCGACCTCCGGTTCGAGCAGCCGGTCGTTTACATAGAGTCACTTCCACGAACATGGGAGTTCTTTGACTCTGGTGCCGTGTACAGTCCAAACGACGTGACGCAAACTGAATTTCGACGGTCCGGACCAATACCCATCCTGTTTGGATCCCATTTCATCGACCATGCCTCCGACAAAGCGACGACTGTTTATGCCGACATTGTGGCCTCGGCATTTTTTTGGCTCTCGGATTGGCAGGATGCTACGAGGGAGGGGAGGGACAACCACGACCGCCAGCCGTTCCAAGGAAGTCTGCAGCAATTACTCCGGCTGCAGAAAAGGGCACTTGTTGATGAGTACAGCGGCTTGCTTGCTATGATATTGGAGCCCCACATGCCCCTGCGCATGCGAAACTCTAATTGGAAGGTTGTCTTTTCGCACGACATCGACCGGATAAGGAAGAAGACTGCCGGCATTGCCGTGAGAGAAAGTCTTGATTACCTGGTTTTGAATCGGCTGAACATGCCCTTGAAACGTCGGATTCGACGTTGGCGTGCAGCCATGGGGCAATTGATGCAAGGCGACGACGCCTACGAGGCCTCCATCATGCGGATTCTGGATGGTCACGAATCGATGGGCATCCATGGATGCTTCCTGTTCAAATCGGTTCTGAACAGACACCTGCACGACGCAAACGATTATCTGGGCTATCCCTTTTTTGACCGAATGTTGCGGTCTATCCGCGAGAAAGGAATGGAGGTAGGGTATCACAGCGGTTACGTGGCAGGGCATGAGACTGACCAACTCAGAGCCGAATATGGAAGGCTCAGCAATAGGGTCGGAGAGACGATCGGGATTCATCGATCACACTACCTGCGCTACAAGGAGGGGGTGACATTTCCAATGCTTGATGCATTGGGAATTAAAGTTGACAGCTCGGTCGCCTGGGCCGAACAGACGGGTTTTCGTGCACAGACATGCCGACCTTATCCGTTGTTTGATATTTCCTCAAATCGGCAGCTTGGCGTCTTGGAAATTCCGCTGAGTGTGATGGATACGCAGCTTTTCGGCTACATGAAACGAAAACCGCAGGAAGCAGTCGCCGATGCATCCGCCATTTTGGATACGGTCGTGAGGCGTCGCGGCGTTATGGTATGGAATTTTCACCACCATATTTACGACCACATGGACGCTCCCGGATGGGATCTCCTGCTTGAAGCGGCATATACATTGAGTGAAGATGGTCAAAAGGCAACATTTACATCGATCTATGAAGAAAACGCGCATTTACTTGCTTAGCCACCTCGTGGTGCTGGTGTCGCTCGCTCTGCCGGTAACCTCATATGGGCAGGGCAGCCCACATTTTCAAGGTTCGTTCATCATTGACCGAACCGTGTACGACACGGAAACGGATGCTGCCCAAGGGCAAAACACACTGCGGCTGGATGTAAACAAAGATCGGATGCGTCTTATAAGCGACGGCGACATCACGATTTCACGGCTCATGGCCCGTATTCAGACCAGGACCATCTTTCTGCGGCACGACAAGGACGACCTCCTGTTTGTGACCCGACCCACCGAGGCCGTGCAGCTCACCAGGGGCACCTTACAGCAGTTTTCGGGAATGATCCAGCAATTTGGCGCAATGATGGGCTCTCGCACTGAGCCGACCGAGGTCATACGGACCGGAGAAACGGAATTCATCATGGGCTTTTTGTGTGAGAAAGTTGCCGTGCGCAGGCCCGAACGTGACGAAGTGACCTTCGTGTGGCTCACCGACTCGCTGAATATCAACTGGGGAATGATCAGGGATATCCCCTCGGAGATGAACTTCTCCATGTCGGAGCTGTTCGACCAGGCCTGGCTCAGCTCGGGCAGTTTTCCTATGCTGGCAATTACGTTTCAGGGTGGGAAAGTGCGTGCCAGGGCCGAAGTGGTCGATCTCGTGCCCGACGATCCGGAGTCGGCTCATCTGGACATAGAGCGCGATGTGCGCACCATCGGATTGTCGGATTATCTTTTCAGCAACATGTGGCGCAGATAATCGGGAACTTCATTTCGATTCAGGCGTTGATTTTGTATCATAGCCAAAACGAGAACAATCCCAGCACCGAAAGCGCATGAGACGACTGATACCCGGTTACATCCTACTGGCAACGCTGCTCTCGTCGTGTATGGTGGCGGATCTCGTGCGTCCGAGGGGGTATGAAACTCAGTTTGATTTTCGCGGCACAGAAATCAACCGGTATTCCATAGATGGCGACCTTGCAGAAGACAGCCTGGTGCTGAGCATGATCCGCCCGTACCAAGTTGAGCTTTCTACCAGAATGAACCGGGTGATCGGTAACGCCGAGTCCGATTTCAGCAATGCCCGGCCAAATGGAAGCCTGGGCGATTTGGCTGCCGACATGCTCAGGCGAACCGCATCGGAGCACTTGGGCTTTGCCGTCGATATTGGCCTCACAAACTGGGGCGGGCTCCGAATCCCGATCAATAAAGGCCCCATTCGGGTGGGCGACATCTATTCTGTGATGCCATTCGAAAACACGCTCGTTGTGCTCACGTTCACAGGGACCCAAATTCGAGCGATCGCCAACGAGCTTGCCGCCACGGGTGGCCAGCCAATCAGCGGTTTGAGAATGCGGATCGAGGACGGAAAGGCGGTTGATGTTCTTGTGGGCACCAGGGCGATCAAGGACGAAGACACCTACACGCTTGTGACGTCCAATTTTTTGGCCGATGGCGGCGATGGGTACAAAACCCTTCAAAACCCACTGAAACGTCAAGACTTAAACATACTGATGCGCGATGCCATGATACGCTACATCACCGAACGCTACAATGTAACCCCAACATTCGATTCGAGGTTGCGATAATGGACAGAAGAACGTTTCTCAAGACGGCGGCAGGTGCCGGTTTGGGGCTTGGATTGGCAGGTTCAATGCCGGCCATGGTTCTTGGGAGGCCTGAGAATCCGCTGCCCATGGTGTTGACGATTCTGCACACCAATGACACCCATGCACGCATCGACCCTTTCCCCTCAGGACAATATCAAGGAATGGGCGGGGTTGCAAGGCGTGCGGCACTAGTGCGCGAAATAAGGCGCGAAAATCCGAACACCCTGCTGCTCGACGCCGGCGACGTGTTTCAGGGTACTCCCTATTTCAACTACTATAAGGGCAAACTCGACTTCGACGTGATGTCGCAGATGCGCTACGACTGTGGCACCTTGGGAAACCACGAGTTTGACAACGGAATTGCAGGTTTTGTCGAGTCGGCACAAGTGGCAAGATTCCCTTTCGTGAACTCCAACTACGACATCAGCAGGACGGCGCTGAACGGTTTGGTGAAGCCCTACATCACCAAGAGCGTGGGCGGAATCAAAGTCGGCATCTTTGGCCTCGGCGTCAATCTGGACGGATTTGTTGCACCGCCGTCCTACGATGGGGTCCTATACCAAGATCCAGTTTCAGTGGCCCGCGAAATGGTCGAGGAACTGCGAGGAAACCAAGGCTGCGACTTGGTGATCTGCCTCAGTCACATCGGGTACCGATACAATGACGACCGAGTGAGCGACAGGGTGGTCGCCGAGCAGGTGAAGGGAATCGACTTGATCATCGGGGGCCATACCCACACGTTCCTCGATGAGCCGGAAGTTTTCGTCGACGACGAAGGGAACCAGACCCTGGTGAACCAGGTCGGCTTTGCGGGAATCCATCTCGGCAGGATCGATTACGTGTTCGACCGCAACCGGGTGCGCATCAAGACGAGCAGCAGAAGCGTCAAAATATTCGGCTAAGCACCGATCGGTTGTCACATTGCGGATTAAGTCCATTTCGGGGGAAAGTGGTATATTTGGGCATCATTTACACCCGAAATACATATTTCTATTATGGCTATTGAACGTACCCTGACGATACTTAAACCCGATTGCGTGCGCAAGGGATTGATTGGCGAAGTCACCCGACGCATCCAGGAAGCCGGATTCAAGGTCCTGGCGATGAAGATGACCCGTCTTACGATGGACACAGCCGGAGGCTTTTACGCCGTGCATCGCGAGCGCCCGTTCTACGGGGAGCTTTGCGAGTTCATGAGCAGCGGTGCCTGCGTGCCCATGGTCCTGGAAAAGGAAAATGCCGTGGCCGACTTCCGTGAGCTTATCGGTGCGACCAATCCGGCAAATGCCGCCGACGGAACCATCCGCAAGCTCTTTGCCGACAGTGTGGGCGAAAACATCATACACGGATCCGACTCCGCCGAAAATGCGGCCATCGAAGCCGCCTACTTTTTTGCCGAGAGCGAAATCGTAGCCAACCAAGCCTAATCGTATGAAATCCGCCAAGTATCTCATCCCGATCCTCCTGTTGCTCGTGTCATGTACCGGCCAGGAGGCGAATACGCAAGTCGCACCCGAAGTCGCGGTTGCAAACGTAAAAATCGGGGCGGAGAGGCTTCTGGAAGATTTTCCAGGGGCGCTCGAAGGCAAGAGGCTTGGTTTGGTGATGAATCCTACCGCCAGGATAGGGGATGTCCACATGTTGGACACCCTCCTGTCGCTGGGGTACAACGTGACGGCCCTGTATGCACCCGAGCATGGGTTCAGGGGAAATTTTGGGGCCGGCGAGAAGATCGTCGACGGCATTGACGAGGCCTCCGGCTTGAAGGTCTACTCACTCTACGGCACGACACGGAAACCAACACGCGAAATGCTGGCCGAAGTCGACGCACTCATATTCGACATGCAGGATGTCGGAGCCCGTTTCTACACCTACATCTCCACCCTGGGGTTGGTCTTGGAGGC
>CAYZWQ010000087.1:0-11528 GCA_964481355.1 uncultured Chitinophagales bacterium | reverse complement strand
TGAACCAACTGCTCGACACGGGATTCGTCAAGGCGCAATCAGCGGAGATCAGGGCATTGTCTGCCGAGATCGAGCGGCTCATGGCGGCCTTTGAGGGCTATCGGGGCAAGTCAGTGTCCAGTGGCGGCCTTGGTGGCGGACAGATCGACAAGGCCCGAACAGACCTTTCCACAGACACGCGCATCGGTCCCGGCATGAAGTCGGGGCGCGAGATGCTCGACTTCTACCAGACGCAGATGCCGGCCGCTATCAATGCGACGGCGCAGGCCCAACAGATGCTCAACGCGATGACGCAAGAGTATTTCAACAACGTGCTGGCCAACGCGGCCAACGAGAGCATCAACGCATTCTCGATGATGATCGGCCAGAGCGTCGCAGGGGTGCAGAGCCTGTCGGACGCCTTTGAGGATTTCCGCAATCGGATGCGCAACATCATGGCCGAACTCATCGCGGCGGCCGTCAAGTACGCAATAGTTTGGGGCGGGATCTCCATACTCGGAGGCCCAGCAACGGCGGCCGGCTCATTCCTTGCTGGGGCCACCGGCTTCCGGTTCGGCGCCAAAATGGCCTCCGGCGGGGTGGTCCCCTCCGGCTTCCCGAACGACAGCTTCCCCGCGTGGCTGTCCTCCGGCGAAACGGTTGTGCCCAAGAGCTTCAGCGAGTCACCGATAGCCAGAAACGGCCGCGCCCAGCGCGTGCAGGTGCAGGGCATCATACGAGGCTCCGACATCGAGCTGGTGATGACCCGACGCGCCCGCCGCAACTACGCATTTAACGGGGGAGCGAGCTTCTGACCCCGGCAAAAGATTTCTGTTCACGTATGTCTGACTGATTCTTTCAGTGAGTCTACATTGGCAAGCCCTGGGCCCTGACCGGCTCAGGGCTTTTTTTTGCACTTTTGTTACAATCTTTGACCAGATGTTGACTACTTGAGATAGAGAGGTCGTAAAGTGTGGTCTAAATTATTGCAAATCAACAAGTTACATTTTTGTAGTGTGACCCGACCGGGACTGCAATGGGTCAAAAATTAAGCCCCGAAACCGCCCTAAAAATGACATGGGTGGCGGTCTATGAAAATTATTCAGCTTATTTGGTGCTATTTTTGTTTAGAATTTTGACGTACTTTTGACTCATAAAGTCAATGTTGGCAATTCAATCAGGCCCAAAAGTCAATGGTCAGCGCAAAAGTCATCGGGGTCATCCGTAAGATCGATACTAAGGCAGGATCGAAAAACGTGATCATCCCACGCATCTACTTGTCAAGTCCCGGAAGTTACGCAAGGGTGAAGATACCAGGAATAGGATCTCTCGAAGAGCACGACTGGGATGCCGATAAGGGCAAGGTCCGCTCCCCGCGTGACGGCGGCAGCTTGCCGGCGGGCAATGTCAAACATTATAACGAACTCATCGATCTTGTCCTGCACAATGCCAAGGAGTTGATCCTCAAGCTGACCAGGTCTGGCAGCCCAACAGCGTCAATCGTCGCAGAGGCTTACCGCAAGCAGCTTCGCGGGGACGGATTGGAGCCGGAGCCGTATAAGCCGAAAGAGCTCACACTCGGAGATCTGTTCAACCGCAAGGTTGATTCTATGGGTGATGATCAGGTAAGAACTGTCTGGCGATACCGCTCCATTCAAAAGAAGCTGCTCCAGTACGGCAACCCAAAGGTCTCCGAGGTGAACGCGCTGTACCTGAAGGAGTACGAGCACTATCTCCGGTCCAAGCTCCGCAACAAGGACAACACCGTGAACTCGAACATGAAGGTGATCCGGTCGATTCTCATCGAGGCGGCCGGAATGGGCCACGTGGACCGCAACGAGATCGAGCGGTACGAGCTTCCCAAGAAGGGGAAATCCGAGAGGGTTGCCCTCACTGAGTCGGAGCTGGAGCGCTTCAGGGCTTTCGGGGCGGAGCCGGGTTCGTACGAGGGGCATGTGCAACGACTGTTCATCTTCGCGGTCATGGCCGGAGGCATGAGGTTCTCGGATGTCGTGGGCCTGACATGGAGGAATGTAGACGGCGGCCGGATCGTGTACCGCCAGGCGAAGACCCGCAAGGCGGCGGCGTCCCCGGTCTATGGAATAATGAGTGAAATTTTAGACTTTTACGGGCAACGACGCGCCGATCTCGACGAACCGGTGTTCCCTTTCCTGACAATGGCCGAACTGGAGGCGGACCAGTCCACGCTCAAGCGCAAGATCAGCAGCATAAACGCGATGGTGAACAAGTCCCTGAAGCAGATCGCCAAAGGGGCCGACATCAACCCCGATCTGTCGTTCCACATGGCGCGGCACACGTTCGCCACGATAGCCGTGAACAGGGGCGCCAACCTGATCGGGATCTCCCAGGCGTTGCGTCACAGTTCGCTCAGGGAGACCCAGGAATACCTGAAGTCCTTCAGTTCTGAAGTTCTGCTCGACCCATTCAACAAACTCGGAGAGGTGCTGAAATGAGCAATTTGGACCCAAACACAATAACGACCAAGCGGAGAATGACAGCCTCCGACCTTGTAGTGATCTACGCCGGAACAGTGCTGGAGGCGGAGGTGGTAAAGTTTGAAGGAAACCTGGTTGAACCAAGGTTTCATGGCCTATCCAAATACGAAAGCGAGGCACAGAAGCAGCATTATGCCGAAATGCGCATTCCTGGCAACACATCGCACAAAGAGCTAAGGCGGAGGGTGCTTCAACTGATAAATAACGAACTGGACGTGAGCGGATGGAAGGCCGACAGATTATTCCATTTCGCACATTATTTCAGGGGAATAAAATTTTCAACGATGGATTTGGGCATCGGAAACGAATACGTTCTCACGCTCTTAGAGAACGAGTATCGGCACAGTCGCGATCCCGAACACATGCTTACACTTGTAAAGCGTCTCAGGGACGCAATCAATGACACAAGTGTTGTTGTGTGCGATCTTAAAGATTTTCTCGGGGATGATACCATGTCTGACCAGGAATGCGAAAACATAGCCCTTGACCTGAGATCAGCCGCAAATTCGACGTATAGGTTTTACAACCGTACCGACCCGGACAAGGCCACGGACAAGGGGGAGTACAAGCTTCCGCAGGCACTTGATTTCTGGATTGATTACCTGCATAGGATGATTGACCAGGCAGAAATCAAGCGGCTGTCAGATGAGCTAAAGAGGAACAACGAGGCCAAAGCCGAACTTGCTGTAAAGGTTAAGAGGGCAGGGCCAGAGGCGGCTTTTGCTATCGCCATGACAGAGCACAAGAATAAGATTGTTAATTTCATGGGGATGCAAAAGAATCGCAGGAAAAGAACAATGACAGGGGCAGTAGAGTATAACCCAAACATTGCCAAGCTTGCCCGTTTCATCAACGACTTGGTTAATGATGAATTCAAGGTTAGTGATCCTGAGTTGGGCGATGAAGAGGTCTCCAATAAGGCACGGGGCCACATCAAAGGCATCAACCATAAAGAGATGATCGATGCCTACCTTGAAGTGAGCGAACAAGCAGGCAGGGACATGAAGTATTTTCTCTCTAGTATCGATCCAAAAAATAGCTGAACTACCCTAAAAGTACCCTAAAAGTACCCTAGAAGTACCCTAGAACAGGGGAAATTATTAGACGACATGTGCCGGATCTTGTTTCCAGACAACGGGAACAAAACAATCTGAACATGTCGATCAAAATAGATACCTCCGACTTTTTACCAGACCTTGATAACAGGCTTCGTAAGGCCGTAGAGGAAGCCCTGGGCGCCTACGAACGCCGGCAGGCGTACAAGCGTACCGCTGGCAGCAAATCATCAGTGATAGCGCCCGGCTACATGAACAAGAGGGCTGCCGCCGCCTACATAGGCGTAACGACTCCCACGTTCGACAAGCACGTGAGGGGCAAGATCAGGGCCGTACGCTTTCAGGGTGGCACCGAGCTTTACAGCGTGGCCGCTATCGACGAATACCTGAAATCGCTGGAGGGCTGACCATGAACCAGGCGAGCAGACTCCACGAGTACCTGAAGACCCACGACGCCACGCGGCTCATGGCCGCCCTTGCCCTGGGCATCTACCAGGCGAACATTTGCCGGCTTGCGCGCAGGATGGTCAAGAGCGGCGCGGCCGGCATCGTTAGGCAGGCCCCGTGCCAGGTCACGGGCCGCAAGGCCGAGTTCCTGACCACGGACCCGGCCAGGCTACCCACCCGGAGCCAGCTCGACATGTTCGACGGAGACGCGCATGCCGTTTGAAAATCTAGCCAATAGCGAAACCGCGAACCAACGCCGTAACGGATCAGAAAGCTTCCCGGCGCACTATCCTACGGACGGGGGTTCGCGGCTAGCAAAACTTAAAACGGAATTTGGCCCAGATTCAATTCTCGACGATGAGGTTGCCGGATGGTCGCATGATCCGAGATCGGTTGACGCCAGCGACATCATCGGCCGCGAAGACGTGATCCGGGTGATTGTCCAGGGCTTCCTGAGCGAGGCCGACGCGATGACCTACATCAACGACGTGCACGACACCGGATTCTTTGCCAGGGCATTCCTGACCAAGGCCGAAACGTCGCATTGCGTGGCCGTCGATCTGAAGGTAAGGGCGCGAAAGTTGCCGCTCGACCGGGACCGGTACGCAAAGATGCACGCGGAGGCGTGTGGAGAGCTTAGCCGGCTGATCGACCTCTCCGACATCCCCGTTGCCGAAACTCCCCAGGCGAAGAAGAGGTATCTCGACCTGGGAGTGAGAAGGTTCATCGACGGGATGCTCAACGATCTCGACCAGATCGGAAGGTTCAAGGCCATAGGTTACGACAGGCACACGTCGGACCCGCGCGAGTTCCCGTTCAGCCAGGATGAGGAAGCGTTCGACCGGCTGGTGTTTGTGCCGAACAGGGACAACAAACCCGAATGGAAGCAGCCGGGCATAAGCTGGCACGGCCACGACTTCGCCAAAGTCGGATCAATCTCGGTGCTGGTGGCAAGCGCGGGAGGTGGCAAGTCGCATTTCGTCGAGATGCTTGCGGCCGCCCACCTGACCGACAGGCCGACGATGGGCTTCAAGACGGACCCTGGCATGAAGCTGGCGATCATCGACGGGGAGCGCAGCAAGGAGGAAGTTTACCAGGCGTGGGAGCGTCTTCGCCGGAGAATCGGTATGGATCTCCCATACCCGGTGTACTACGGCATTTCGGCCATTGCGGACTACGGCGACAAGCGCGGGGTGGTCGAGAAGATCGTGCACGATGGCAGTTATAAGCTGCTCATCATCGACGGGATCGGGGACCTGATGGAGAACTCCAACGACCTTCCCGAGACGCGGCGGCTCATTCGCGGCTGGCTCAAGCCATTCGTGGAGCAAAGCGACCTGACCGTTCTGTGCACGATCCACGACAACCCCGACAAGCTCAACAACAACACCGAGAAGCCACAGGGGCACCTGGGCAGCGAACTCAGGAAGGCGGCCAACAGCGTCATCAACATGTCGTACGACAAGAACACGACGCTCCGAAAGATCTACAACACGGGATTCTTCGGCAAGATGAGGCATGGACCGGGCAACCTAGAATCATACTTCAGATGGGATGACAGCCTCAAAATGATGATGCCATGTGAGGCCGATGAGGCCAAAGCGCTTGAACGCACCACCAGGCCGACTCCGATAGAGCTTGAGGCCGCCGCCCGCGAGATCTTCGGCAAGGCCCCGATGTACGGCCTGACACGCACGCCGCTCAAAGACGCACTCCAAACATACTTTGATGGCAAGTACAAATTGGGCGATAGAACATGGGATAAGGTCATCAACGACATGGCGGAATCATACGAATTATTGACCCCTCCAGAGACGAGCGGCAACTCTCATTCCTTCTACAAACTGGCACCTTCAACCGCGCAAGAGGATTGATCCGAGCATGAAATTTCACCTACGAAGCACGACAGCATTACAACTGCGCAAGCACCCCCCTATACAGGGGGGGTTGCGTGCTCAGTTAAATGCCCCCTTGCGAACCGAGCACGCAACAACTGCGCACTGCGCAATCGACACGTGCCCGGTCCCCCCCCCCAACCCAACCCCGACGAAGATGGACACCAGCAACACCAACCCACCCAAGCCGCGCCTGATGCCGCCGATCACGCAAGAGATCATCCACATGGTCAAGCTCAGGCAACAGGCGTTCGACCAACTCCAGATGTCCCGAGGAAGCTGGCAGACGGCCGTGCACCTGACGACCATTGAAACCCTTTCCAGGCGCATCGACCGCCTACGCGAGAAGGTCGAAGACATCTGGGACCTGACCCACTCGAAAGAACTCAACAGCAACCGCAACAACTAACCACCATCACACACCATGAAGATTGACACCACACCACTCGAAAGCTACCTGCAACAGGCCAAGGCCCTCCAGGAGAACGCCCGCGCCAAATACGCAGAATTCCGCAACGACCCGTACCTGACACCCCAGGGGCGCATCGTGAAAACCAACGAGGTGAAGGCGCAGACCGGCGAGGCCCTGCTCAAGCTCAAGGAGCAGTACATGGGCAAGCTCAAGGAGATCCGCTCGACCGAGTACACGAAGGCGATCACGGAGGGATTCATCGAATCATCCTCCGGCAAGGCGGCCACGGCGGCGGCCATGTCCAAGATCCAACCCGTGCTGGCCACGCTCGACCCGTCGAAGCAGGTCAACTGGCTGCTCGAAATGTCCGACTTCGCACGCCTGACCGACGACAGGGCCATGACCACGGCCATACGCCTGATCGCGGACAAGCGAGGCGGCGGCGTGTACGAGGCAATCAGCAAGTCCGACGCCGGGTTCGCCTCCGCTGTCGACGCCTACAAAGAGCAGACCGCGGGGCTCCCTGATCCTGAAAAGGACTCCCTGGGCATCGCCGGAGCATTCATCAACCCAAGCACAAACTGACATGATCGAGCAGACCACCAGAGAACTGGCCGCCCTATACCGCAGGGCGGCGGATTTCAAGGCAGAGCACTCCAGAGTGACGAGCTCATTTGTAAGGGCTCAAGATCCCCAAAAGTATGACAGGCTTATGCGTAACGCAATAAGCTACACCAACACCCAGCTCTCCCAAATGGCGGCCCAATACGCCGCCCTCTGGGGGAAGGTGTACGAGATGACGGAGCCTCTGTACCTTGACCGGTCCGCCCTTGCGAGCGTGGACCAGGGGGATTATGCGCTCATCGCCGCCGGGTTCTTCGCCAATCCGTCGCAGGACTACATTCGCGGGCTCTGGGAGGCCGGTGACGCGCTCTCACAGCCCTCCGTCCGCGCCGTGGCCACAAAGCTGGCCCTGACCCATGGGATCGGGCTCGACTACATCGCACGCGCCAACCCGGGCATCGGGGCCGCTCGCGAGATCATCATCGAGACGGCTAAGGCGGCGCCGCCACCCGGTCCGTACCGTGAGCCGTTCTTCGACGCGGCCGAACAGTTTATGGTGTCCCTGGGCTACGGAACCGTGTTCAGCCCCGTCAAGGACTATGTTCCGCCCGGTGGCGTGTTCATAAACGCATGACCCCCCCCGGGGGGGTTGAGATAATAACACATTGGCATACATGAAATTAAAGTTAAAATTATTAACTATCTTGAGAGGTGCCTGGCGTACGGTGCTGTCTCCCAACAACTAAGCACACAGACATGGCAAAACCTAAGAGAGACGGGCTGGAATTAAAGATGAGGCCCCTGAACATGGATGAGCTGAAGGCCGTGCTCACGGGCGCAGTCCTGAAGATGACCGACTATCTTCAGAACAGCAATGATCCGGAAAGGGTCATGAAAGCATCATACGCCCTGACCAACGCCACCGCCGCCTTCATGAAGGTGCTGGAGCACGACGACCTACGCAAGAAGGTCGAAGAGCTTGATGAGCAGCTTCGCGCGATCAGGGAGGGCAGACAATGAACCTGAGATCCCGGGTGCTCACAATGATCCGGCAGGCCCGCTCCGTGGAAGACCCCGCGGAGGCGCGGGCCGGATACCTGAACATGGTGTGCATGATGTACTCCCACTGGCAGCATACCGGGGAGGATTCAGGCTGGATCGCCGAGCGCTTCAACGTGGCCCATACGAAGGACTACATACTCGCATCGGCCGCAATGGAGCGGATCAAGGCCAGGCACGAGGCCCTATCCGGCAACATCGACTGGACAGCTATCGCCTTGGACTACTGGAACGAACACCACGGCCGCCGCTTTTAGGGGTAGGACGCGCGATCGGCCTCCGTTTGGCACTTAGTATGCCCTTTCCAAAAAAAGGCACACATCGACCGTTAGAGGCGAAATTCGGCCCATACGAGGCCAAAAACGTATTTTCACTTTTCATGCAAAGTAAAAATCTAATAAATACGATAAATTATTTATCTTTTTGTCGTGTGTTGACTTGTGTTTACGTATTCTATTCCGTACACTAGTATAGTAAGCCAACACAAACCTAACAAATAAGCCAATGGCAGGATGCAGATCACTCAACAGGCAGGAACTAAGGGCGATCAAAGAGGCCGGAATCGGTGCCTTCCCCGCTCCGTTCCCGCTCAGGGCCAAAGCACTGTTCACCCTGGGCTACACGGCGGGGGCAAGGGTCTCCGAGCTGCTCTCGCTGAACGTGGGCAAGGTCATGCGAAACGGCGTGGTGGTCGAGATGCTCACGTTCGACCGCCGGAACATGAAGGGCAAGCGGCAATCCAGGACCGTCAAGGTACGGCCGGACGCGAAGACGGCCCTGGCCGACTGGATCGACGACATGGCGGAGCAGATCGACGTGAACGACTCCACGCCGCTCTTTGCCAACATGCTAAGGGGTTCGGAGTTCGGGACCCTCACAGTCCAGCAGGCCAACAACATCATCAAGGGGATCTTTAGCAACGTGATCCACGACGAACACCTGGTAAACCTTGCCACCCACACCATGAGGAAGACGTTCGCGCGGCTGTATTACGAAGAATGCGTACGCATGCAGGGGCGCGGGGTCATGGTGGACCCGATCAGGGAGGTGCAGAGGGCATTGGGCCATTCATCGGTTCAGACCACGGAACGTTATCTTGATTTCCATTATGTTTCGGTGTCCGACGACGCATTCAACATTTAAGGCCAAACCAATGACTCTCGACAAAGAATTCTACACGATCAAGGAAATTGCGGATCTGCTCTCGGTTAGCAACAGGACCGTGGAGCGGTGGATCGCTGACGGCAAGCTGGTTGCAATCCGGCTCAACCCGAGAAGCCTCCGCGTGCAAAAGGAGGACCTTCAACGGTTCCTCTCGAACAAAACTGGCAGATAGCCACAAAAAAAGGGCAACCACCGGAACAGCCTTCAAACAGTCCCAGGGTTGCCCGCATCCTAAAACCTAATCGGAGATAAGACGATGGAAGATACAGCTTCAAAGAACAAACACAGAGGCTTTAGTGGCCTCAACAAATCGATTGACCAAAGAAATCTAGGGATTCACGCTGATGTCCTTGAGTCGATTAGCGATGAAATAACATCTTACCAACAAGAGATGCACAAACTTGGCGACGAAGCCAGCTCTATTGTTCACGACATCAACACCGGATGGGGCATGTTCATCGAGCACGTCCATAGGCACAGGGAAAACACTGCTGAACGTCTGGTAAGCGAAGCGGATGCAGATAATGTATTCGACAGTTATGCGAATTTCGTCTGTGATTACCTCAATACCGACCACGCATTCACATGCAAATGGAACCAAGATAAATTCCCAGAACTTGTTGGTATCCTACTCGACATGTGCCGCGTGGCAGTCATGATTCTCCGGCTTAATGGCATCTCTCAAAAATCGACACGCCGCTTCAATTTTATGGTGGCTGAAATGATTGCCTATGCCAATTTTTATCATTCAGACCATGAGGTGAATTTAAAGTATGGCCAGGTATTTGCAAACATGCTCAGGCCCCTACATGCGCTCGCCAGCGTGCGAATACGGCCCGGATCGTCCGTCGTGCCGGCATAGGCATGCGCATAGGCCAAAAATTTCAAGCCCCGCCCACAAAGCGGGGTTTTTTATTTTGAATTACCGTATCATGGGCATGTGTGCGCCGGGAGGCTTTCAGTAATCCAAATACTGAGGCTAATGTACACGACTAAAGGAATGACTTTCGACAGGGTGAAGCGTCTGGTGGACAGGCGCGATTATAAGACCCTACTGGCCGACATACACACGCTCATGGCCCGCAGAGGGGCGCCCACGGCAGACGTGGAGAGCGCGGTTGACTACGCGCGGCAAGCGATCATCACCGCAACAAGCACCCTCATGGTGGTGCATGACTACCTCCCAGGCGGCAAGGACGGGATCATTGACGACCTCTCCGAGCAGTTGGCAGCCCTTGCCGACATACTGGCCGCCTACAACGAGGATCGACGCTCCAAGGATCATTCCACGGTTTCAGAATGTAGGCAAAGTGAAAACGTGCCATTCCAAGATCCAAATTGATACATCTGTATAACGTGTGTATCAACCTGATGCAAAACTCCGACTGTGACAGAATCTGTCACACGGCTTTGCCGGTTAGGCAATCGGCTAGCTAAATTTAGCACAGCCAATACTAACCAACGTGAATACCATGATTTCAAAATCCAATCCCAACCAGGGCGGCGGGGTAGATCCAAAGGGGGCGGGTGGAGGCTCAAAAACCTCCACCCGTAATTTTGACGAAGTGGCCGCCCTCAAAACGCGCATCGCATCGCTTGAGGACGCGCTGGCCAGCACCAGGTCAGAGGCGGCGAAGTACCGCACCGAGCGGAACAAGGCCCATGAGGAACTCCAGGGGCTGAACGGCAAGCTCGAAAAGGCCCAGGACAGATTCAAGATTCATGAGATGGTCCGCAAGGCTTGCGAGATGCACTCATGCGACGTGGAGCTTGTGGGAGGCGTTCTCGACATCAAGCACGGCGTTTATGACCTTGACCCAGGTGCCACCGACACCTTCACGAAGATTGCGGCACACACGCGAGAACTGGCCAAAAACAAGCCCGCCGTGAGGATTCAACGCCCAGTCGCTATCGGCTCATCATTCTAACAACCAATAGGAGGCTCACATGACTATCGACGGAAACATGACGATCAATCAGCTTATCGAGAACCTTTCCAGCGAAAACATACCCCTTGTGGAGATTGATTTCAACGGGGAGGCCATAAGCGTTCCGCAACGGCCCAATCAGAACCTTTTTCACTTGATTATGGTATTGCTGGGCGTCAAGAACACCTCATCCGAGATGCTCAACGTGATAGTCGGCCTCATGGCCGAACTGTACGGTTACGACGTGATGATGCTTTTGCAGAAAAAGTACCCGGGCTTCCTGATTGTCGGACACATCAACGAGCCCATGGAGATCATAAGCAGGTTCTGGTTTGAATCAGGGGCGTACGATGACCTGTACGGCGCATACGGTGTCACAAACCCCGACAAAGAGCCAGAAATGGCAATTTGGAACAACATCAAACCCGGCATCGCCTAAACCGAAAGGACCACCATCATGACCCAATCAGGACCCCTTGAGGTAGGCCAGCTATACGTCGTATTTGAGG
>CAYZWQ010000086.1:837-11602 GCA_964481355.1 uncultured Chitinophagales bacterium | reverse complement strand
CCACGAAGGATGGCCACGACAAAGAGCCGGTTCAAGCATAGCATAGCAGCATCTGAGCAGTGACTATCTTTGCTGAAAGGGCTCGTTCCGTGAACCAGACAATTGGATATGAAATTTACTGGATTGCCTCAAGGCCTGAACGTCGTGCTCCTGTCGCTGATTGCCACCAGTTGCGCGTCGGCCGGCCAGGTAGCATTCAACGACCCGTTCACCACGGCGAGCACTACCGAGGAGGTTGCCAAAAATGCGACACCAGCTTCCGACGACGACAAGCTTGCGGAAGTGGCATTTGACAGGGGTGTGGCCAGCTGGTACGGGCCGGGTTTCCATGGCCGCAGAACCGCAAACGGAGAAACCTACAATCAGGAAGAGCTCACCGCCGCGCACAAATCGTTGCCCTTCAACACGCTCGTGCGCGTGGAGAACATCAGAAACGGGAAATCGGTGGTTGTGCGCATCAATGATCGTGGCCCGTACATCGGCAACCGAATCATTGATCTCAGCCAGAAGGCGGCCCGCTACATCGATATGGTCGACACCGGGATTGCCGAAGTTCGTCTGACCATCATCAACCCTGACCCTGAATACGACCGTCAGGAGTACATCCAGGAACGCTTTACGCTCCAACTCGGCTCATTCAGCAAGCCCGAGCATGCCAATCTCATCGCCGGCGACCTCTCGGGAAGCCGCGTCTCGGAAGCCAACGTGCACGACCGAATCTACTATCGCGTCTATTACGGTCTGTATGCCACCCGCAGGGAGGCCGAAGAGGCACTGATGAAGATCCTCAAGAAGGGCCACTCAGGTTTCGTCAAACAGCTGTAATTCGATTTCCCTCCCCCGAGGCGAACCTTTTTCTTTCGGAAAACATTATACAGCGGTATCATACCTCAACTAGGGAGTAAACCGACGTAAATGGATTCCATGCAAAAGAAAATCAGCGTGATTGGAAGCGGGTTCGGTGGCTTGGGTGCCGCCATCCGCCTGGCAGCCAAAGGGCATGCCGTCGAAATCTTCGAAAAACGCGACAAGCCCGGAGGACGTGGCTACGTGTACGAGATCAACGGTTTTAAGTTCGACGGCGGCCCCACCGTGATCACGGCGCCCTTCATGTTCGACGACCTCTTTGCGCTCGCCGGCAAGAAGAAGGAAGACTATGTTCAGTTCGTGCCCTGCGACCCTTTCTACCGCATCTTCAACCACGAAGGCCGGTATCTCGACTACAACGCGGACGAATCCTTCATCCTCGACCAGATCGGCAACTGGAACCCATCCGACAAGCAAGGTTACCTCGACTTCATCAAGACTACGAAGGCGATTTTCCAAAAGGGCTTCGTCGAGTTGGCCGACCATCCCTTCCTCAAGTTTGGCGACATGCTTAAAGTTGCACCGGACCTGATCAAACTGCAGTCGTACAAAACGGTGTACCAATACGTATCGGGGTTCATCAAGGACGACTTCCTTCGCCAGTGCTTTTCGTTCCACCCGCTTCTTGTGGGCGGAAATCCGTTCGACACGACCAGCATCTACGCCATGATCCATTACTTGGAGCGCGAATGGGGTGTTCACTACGCCATGGGCGGCACAGGCGCCTTGGTCGACGCACTCGTCAAGCTTTTCGAGGAGCTGGGAGGCAAGATCCACTACAATGTTGAGGTAGACGAAATCATCGTCGATAAGGGCAAGGCCAGCGGCCTGTTGCTTGCGAACGGCGAGGTCATTCCGTCCGATGTGGTTGTCTCGAATGCCGACGTTGCATTCACCTACCGCAATATGATCCGTCCGGAACACCGGAAGAAGTACACTGATGCCAAGATCGAGCGCATGAAATACAGCATGTCGCTTTTTGTGATCTATTTCGGCACCGACCGTCGTTACAACGATACCCAGCTGAAACACCACAACATCATTCTGAGCGAGCGATACAAGACGCTGTTGAACGACATCTTTGAAAAGAAGATTTTGGCCGAAGATTTCTCGCTCTACCTGCACATGCCGACCTTCACCGACCCGTCGATGGCACCCGAAGGCGGCGAGTCATTCTACGTGCTGTCTCCAGTACCTCATCTTGGGGGCGACATTGACTGGGAGACCAAGGCCGAGCCTTACCGTGATGCCATCCTCAAGTTTTTGGAAGACAATTACCTGCCCGACCTGTCGAAGCACATCGTTGCACAGCACTACATTGATCCTCGCCATTTTGAGGGCACCTTGAACTCGTACCTGGGATCTGCGTTCTCCGTTCAACCCATCCTGACACAATCGGCGTGGTTCAGGCCCCACAACCGTAGCGAGGATGTCGAGAATCTTTACTTTGTTGGCGCGGGAACACATCCTGGCGCCGGCTTGCCCGGAGTGCTGTCAAGCTCGGTCATTGCAGAGAAACTGATCGGCTGACCGCAGAAAAACAGAGCGCAGATCTATAAGATCATAGAGATCATTCGATAGGTGTGCATCGATGGGGATCTAACTCATTTGAAAGATTCCCAGCTGAAATTCGAGCTTTATCAAATTTACTCGAATCTGATGATCACAAAGGTCTTACAGATCCGCGCTCTAATTCACGTCACTACTCGTTGTTCAACTTTTTCCAGTCTTCGAGAAACTTCTCAAGGCCGATGTCGGTCAATGGGTGCTTGAGCAGCGCCTTGATCACACTCAGTGGCATGGTCGAGACGTCGGCACCCAAGCGTGCGGCTTCGAGCACGTGCATCGGGTGGCGAATGCTTGCCGCAAGCACCTCCGTTTGGTAGCCGTAGTTGCTGTAGATCTCCACGATGTCTGCAATAAGATCCATGCCGTCGGTCGACACGTCGTCAAGGCGTCCAATGAACGGCGATATGTAGCTCGCACCTGCTTTCGCCGCAACAAGAGCCTGTGTGGCTGAGAAGCACAAGGTGCAGTTTGTGCGGATGCCCTCGTCGGAGAAGGTGCGGATTGCTTTAATCCCTTCGAGAATGAGGGGCACTTTAACAACCACGTTTGGGGCGATGCTTGCCAACATGCGCCCCTCGTCGAGCATGCCCTGGTAATCGGTCGAAACAACCTCGGCGGAGACGTCTCCCGGCACGATTTCACAAATTTTGGCGATGTGCCCGGGAAAGTCCTTCACCCCTATCTTGGCGCACAGCGACGGGTTGGTGGTGACCCCATCGAGCACTCCCATGCTGTGGGCTTCCTTGATTTCATTCAGGTCTGCTGTGTCGACAAAAAATTTCATGATCTAAATTGATTCGGTGCATGAACGTTCGCTCCAAAGATACCCAATTTTAACGTTGCCAAAAACCAAATTCGAGCCAAAGCCCTAACTGCCCGCAGATTGTTTAAATCGCCCAAAAAGAGATTTTTCGCAAGATTTTACGCATTCAAGCCACTTGTAAAAGTCTATTAACTCGACCTTTCTCGGTGAACGAATTCGTAACTTTGTTGGTCTATTACCTACTGGGAGCTTTGACCCTCAGAGCCGTAAAAAATACACTGCTAACACCAACTACATTTCTTGTGAAATATTCCCATTTGCTACTATTGGGCTTTGCCGTCTTTTTTTTGGAGGCATGCGGCGGATCGAACAGCGAAAATAATCAAGGTTTTCAGAACCAGAATCGCCGGAGGGCTGTGAGTGTCGAGGTGACACCGGTGAGTCGTGGCGTCATTGCTGACGAAATCAAGACCTACAGCACCATTCAGGCGTCCGACATCGTGGCTGTTTCCCCCCAGGTGTCCAACCGGGTAACCCGCATTTTTGTCGACATTGGTGATACGGTGCGTGCCGGCCAGGTGCTTGCAAAAATTTATGACGCGACTTTTAGGGATCTCGTGGTGCGCGACCAAGCACAGGTTCGCCAATCGAGACTGGCTTTCAGCAGGGACAGCTCGACGTATGAGCGCCAGAAGTCGCTGTATGAAAAGAAACTGATCAGGGAAGCTGACTACCAGGTTGCACTTACGCAGTACGAGTCTGCGCGTTCTGCCTTGGATGCAAGCATTGCATCGCTCACACAGAACGAGGAGAGCTTGGCCAATTCCGAGATTCGTAGCCCTGTTTATGGTGTGGTCGTGCGGCGCAACATCGCCGTGGGTGTGGTTGCGGGCGGTGGCACACCCGCCTTTGAAATCGCGAATCTTTCGGGGCTGGAGTCGCGCCTTTTCATTCCGGTCCGCGACTGGGAGCGCGTGAGGGTCGGCCAGGACGTCACGTTCCGACTTTCGGGCGACACCCGCGAAGCCGCACGCGGCGTTGTATCGCGTATTAGCCCGCAGGTCGATCCTGTGACCGGCCTCGGCGAAGTGGTCGTGAGCTTGACGGAGCGCGGCTCGGGGATCTTCCAAGGTGCCCTTACAGAGGCCACGGTACGGGTCAGCACGCGCAATGACGTCGTCGTCATTCCGAGAACTGCCATGATCGAGAATGTGCAGACTGTGATTGAACCTGAATCGAATACAATTCGCCTGAATCGGACCTACAGTGCATTCGTTGTGAGCGATTCCACTGCAGTCCGCCGCCAACTCACGCTTGGCATCCAGATGGGCGACCGCATCGAAATCCTTGCCGGACTTCAGGACGGCGACATGCTGGTCACCACTGGGATGAACCAGCTGGACGACAACACACTCGTTAGGGTGGCTCAAGGTGCCCCACGGCCAGCCGAGGGTCGCCCCATCGACTCTGTAAGCCAAACTGCGGCTGATACTGCATCTGCGCGCCAGGCAAGGCCGAATCAGCAGCAGCGAGCCAACTAGGTCCAACTTGATCCATCCTACCCACTATGTCTAAACTACCAAAAGTAGCGGTTCAGCGTCCAGTCACCTTCTTGATGATCGCTCTGATCATCATAGGATTTGGTTTGTTTGGGCTGTCGAAACTCAGGTTGAATCTGTACCCTGATGTGTCGTTTCCGACCATCACGATCTACACAACGTACGAGGGTGTCGCACCCGAGGACATTGAGACCCTAATAACCAGGCCCCTTGAAGAAGGTGTCGGCAGCACGAGCGGTGTTCTCCGTGTGCGTTCCCTGTCAAGCCAGGGGGCATCGGTGGTGAAACTGTATTTCAACTGGGGCACTGACCTCTACATTGCAGAGGCCGACGTCCGGAAAAAGCTGGACGGTGTCCGTCGTTCCGTGCCGCAGGAAGCCGAACAGCCCGTCATCTTCACCTACGACCCAAACCAGGAACCGGTGGTGGTGCTGACGCTCACCTCGAACATCCGCAGCGCACGCGACCTGAGGACACTGGCCACTCAGATCGTGGAACAACGATTGGAACGCATACCTGGCGTTGCCTCCGCCGAGACTTCGGGTGGCTTGGAGCGCCAGATCAACGTCTGGCTCCGCAACGACGCGCTCAGGGCTTACAACCTGGACATTGGAGCCGTCGCGAACCGACTTCGCGCCGAGAACGTCCAAATTCCGGCCGGTGAGCTCACAGAGGGTCGCATCGTGTACTCGCTGCGCACCATAGGTGAATTCAAGGACATCAACCAGATCAGAAACACCATCGTCGGGGTGATCGACGGCAATCCCATTCGCCTCGATGACGTCGCCGATGTGCTCGACGACGTTGCCCAGCCGATCGGCAATGTACGTGTGGATGGCGAGGACGGCGTGATCGTAAATATCTATAAGGCAAGCGAGGCCAATATCGTCACTACCTCAGACGACATCATCGCGAGCCTGGAACGCATCCGAACGGCCATACCCCAAGACGTAAGCATCAACGTCCTCACCAACAGGGCTGAGTTCATCAACCTGTCGATCAACAACCTGTACATGACAGGCCTGCAGGCCATCCTGTTGGTTGTCGCCGTGTTGCTGTTCTTTTTGGGTAGCTGGCGCTCCGCGCTCATTGTTGCCATTTCGATTCCGGTGTCGGTCATTTCAACCTTCAGCATCATGGATTGGGCCGATCTTAGCTTGAATGTGATCTCGCTGTCAGGCCTGACTCTGGCGGTCGGCATGGTGGTCGACAATGCTGTGGTTGTGCTCGAGAACATCTTCCGATACAGAGACGAGGAGCATGCATCACCCAAAACCGCCGCCATCAAAGGGGCCCAGGAGGTTGCAGCTCCGGTCATGATGTCGACTCTGACAACCTTGGTCGTGTTCTTGCCCATCCTGTTCGTTCCGGGTATTGCAGGATTTCTTTTCAGGGATTTGGCGCTTACGATCTCATTCGCCCTGATCATGTCGACCTTCATCGCCTTGTCGATGATACCCGTCCTGTCCTCGCGGTTGCTTAAAGCCAAGGAGCCGGGTGACGCACCCGAGAAGAAAGGCCGCGTGGCAACAGCCGTCAACCGTTTCCTCGACCGTGTTGACGCCACCTATTCACGCCAGCTTGCGGCTACGCTCAAGCGCAAGTGGCTGGCTTTCGGCGGGGCTGTGCTTTTCTTCTTTCTTACCATCCCTATCTTTTCCTTCTTGGGTGGCGAGTTCTTCCCACCTGTCGATGAGTCGGCGTTTGTGGTGAGCATTGAACGTGAGCCCGGCGTAAATATCTTTGAGCTTGGCCGCACTATTGAGACGGTCGAAGAGATCATCAAAGATCAGGTTCCCGAAGCGAGGCTAATCGTGTCTGACTATGGCGACAAGACCGGAGTGGAGGGTGCCGAAAAGCCCGGAGGATACAGCGGTGTGGTAAGGGTTGAACTTGTTCCTACGAATGAGCGCAAGAGGAGCCAGTTCGAAATTACGGCCGATCTTCTCTCGGCGCTGGAAATCGTGCCCGGTGCGGAGATCAAGGAAGAGGTGATCAATCCGCTGAGTCCCGACGGAGAAGGTGGACTTGTAATCAACATCTACGGTTTCGACCAGGACCGCAAAAAGGAGTTGTCCGATGTGGTGAAAGAGCGGCTGTCGGCGGTCGAGGGAATCGCCAATGTATTCAGCTCGTCGGATGTCGGACGTCCGGAACTGAGGATATTGATGGACCGCGAACGTATTTCAAGGAACAATCTCAATACGCAGCAAGTGGCCAATGCGGTCGGGAATGCGGTCAAAGGCAGCCTGGCGACCACATTTGTTGATCAGGGGATTGAGTACGCCGTCATGGTGCAGCTGCATCCCGACGAGAAAACGCACTCCCAGGCTCTCGAGAATATTCAGGTACGCACACCGGCGGGCACTTGGATGCCTTTGCGCAATCTGGCGAGCATCGAACGCTACGAGGGGCCATCCAACATCGTGCGCATCAACCAGGAGAGGATAACCGAAATCAAGGCAGATTTGGGCAATTTGGACTTGAGGACGGCTACCGAAGAAGCCCGGATGATTTTGGACGCCATCGAATGGCCCGATGGTTATCGGTATGAAATCGGCGGTTCTGCAGAAGACCAGGCAGATTCGTTCGGTTACCTTCTCATCGCCTTTTTGATTGCCGCAATTCTCACCTACATGGTGATGGCCTCACAATTTGAGAGCTTTTCGGAGCCTTTCATCATCATCGTGACCATACCGCTGGCTTTGTCGGGCGTGCTGATCATCCTTTGGCTCACGGGTACTCCCATCAGCGTTACCTCCATGGTCGGTTTGATCCTACTGTCGGGCATCGTCGTGAACAACGGCATCGTGATGATCGACTACATCAAGATTTTGCAGGTCCGCGGCAAAAATCGTTTCGACTCCATCGTCGAAGGTGCGACACGCCGTTTGCGCCCCATTTTGATGACTGCATTGACGACCATTCTGTCGATGGTGCCGCTCGCCCTCGAGCTGGGTGCCGGCTCAGAGACATGGAGTCCGATGGCGCGCACCGTTATTGGCGGCCTTACCATGTCCACATTCCTGATGTTGTTCGTGGTGCCCTGTTTGTACCTGATATTGAACGAGTTCATCGAAAAACTCGGATTTGATCCGCTCCACAAAATTGATCCGCTCAAAGTTGAAGAGGAACTATGAAACGTCTCAAAGAATCGCTCCTCCATTCCGGACTGACCAAGACGGTGCTTCACCGTCCCGTGACGGTACTGATGCTCACGCTTGTAGTGATCGGTTTCGGCTTGTTCTTCCTCACCAAGCTGAAAATCACCTTGCGTCCATCGGTCAACATCCCCGTTTTAGCAGTATCGGCAGGATATCGAAATGTTCCGCCCCAGGATATGATTCGCCTGATAGCTGAGCCGTTGGAGGCAGCTGTCGCCTCGTTGGAGGGAGTGGAGTCTTTGGAGACGAATGTCAGGAATGGCAGGGTGTTCATCATCATGCGCATGCGCAGCGACGTGAACATCCGCGCGGTGGAGCTGAAGGCACGCGAGACCATCGACCGCATCCGAAACCAGCTGCCCGTTGAGGCAACCCCACCGACGATTTTTCAGTTCGACCCTGACAACCAGCCGATCATGCGTCTGTCCGTGCAGGCGAACAGAGGCCTCGACGAGATACGCAACACATCGATCGAACTCATTGAGCCGCGCCTGGAACGGATCCCGGGCGTCGCGGCAGCCGACACCAGGGGTGGCCTTAACCGATTCATTTACGTTGAAATCGACCCGATGCGGTTGTCGTTGCACAACATGTTGCCGGCAGACATCGAATCGGCCATAAGGTCGAACAACGTGCAGGTACCGGTCGGTAATTTGGTCGTTGACCGCAAGAGTTACAGTATCCGTGCTGAGTCGATTTTTCAGTCGATAGAGGAAATTGAGAACACCATCATTCGAGTTTCGGATAACGGGGTGCCTGTGCGGGTGAAGGACGTCGCGATTGTAAGGGATGATTACGAACAGATAAGCACGCTTGTTGAGATCAACCAGAAAAACAGCGTATCCATCGACATCCAGAAGCAGTCTGACGCCAACACGCTCGATGTAACCACCGAGGTGGTGGATGCCATAGCAAAATTGGATGAGGTTCTGCCCGAGGGTTACACCATCCAGATATTGAGCAACGACGGCGACTTCATTGAGACATCGATCGGCAATCTGTCGTTCTCGGCACAACTTGCGCTTCTGATCGTGGCTCTCGTTTTGTACATGTTCCTTGGAGGATGGCGCAGCTCGCTGGTTGTTGCCATCTGCATCCCGATATCGCTAGCAGCGACTTTCGTCATCATGTACTACCTGAACGTGACCCTGAACACCATTTCCATAACGGGTCTGGTGTTGGCACTCGGCTTGCTGGTCGACAGCTCGATCGTGGTCACGGAGAACATCCTTCGCAAGTATAAGGAGGGCATGTCGCTCATGGAGGCAGCATTGGCCGGCACCAATGAGGTGAAAGGGGCGCTTCTTGGATCGACACTCACCACGTTGGCCGTGTTTATCCCAATTCTGAATGTGGACGGCATGATCGGCATGATTGCCAGGGACCTCGCACTCACCATCTGTATAGCGGTTTCGATATCATACATCACATCCGTGATTTTGATCCCAGTATTTGCATCTAGGCTTCTCAATCAGAAGGAATACGAGCGGAACACGCCTTTCATGCGCTTTGTTGTCTGGCTTGAGGGGCTTTACGCCAAGTCGCTCGTGTGGTCGATCAACCACAAACTCGTCATCCTGGGTATGGTGTTCCTCATTTTGTATGCCACCGTCCAGATTTACAATGCAGTGCCCTTCCAGACATTTCCACGATCTGAGCCAACGGCGTTCCGTGTGAACCTGGAGTTGCCGGCGGGCACGAAGTTGGTAACGACGGCCGAGGTGTTGCGCGATTTTTCGAGGGTGCTCATGGCGGATTCAAGTTTCAAGACCGTAGTGACTGAAATTGGATCGAACGGGCAGAATCAAGAATCGAACACGGGGTCTATTGAGGCCACGTTTGTGTCAAAAAATCTGCTGAAGCAGACACCCGACGAATTGATGATGAAATACCGGCAACGTCTGCAGTTTCCGGGAGCAAACATTAACATCAGCCCCCGCGGCGGTGGCGGAGGCCCTCCGGGATTTGGCGGTCGCGGATTTGGCGGCTGGGGCGGCGGCGGCAACAATGTGCGTGTGAGCCTCATTGGCAGCGATGTGATGTACATGCAGGGAATTGCAGATAAACTCGAATCCATCCTTACGCTCGACACCTTGATTACATCCGTCGAAATTTCGCGTACGTCGATGGTGCCTGAGTTGCATTACATTCTTGACCGACAGATGTTGGCCATGGCCGGCAGCAGCATCAACCAGGTGGCAAATGCCATCAAGTCGCAGGCACGTGGTACACAGGTAGGTCAATACCGTGTGGGCGGACGCGAAATCCCCATCGAAGTGCGCATGCTGGAGGAGTACCGCAGCAGCCGAATGGACCTTGCGCGTCTCGAGGTGTTGGAGGTGAACGACCAGAGAGTGCCGGTCTCATCGATCGGCAGGTTTGAATCCTACGAAGGCCTGAGCCGCATTCAGCGCAGAGACCGCGAAACCGTGATGGACATCAACATTGGAGTTATTGGAAACCCTCAGGAACTCGAATCGAAGGTACGTCAACTTATTGAGGAGCAAGTGGTTTTGCCTGACGGTTATCGCTACGAGTTTGCCGGCGACGGGCAGGATGCACGAGATGCCAACAGCAGTCTTTTGCTGGCGCTTGCAGTTGCCTTATTGCTCATTTACATGGTGATGGCCGGAATGTTCGAAAATTTGCGAGATCCGTTTGTTGTGATGTTCACGGTCCCATTGGCCTTTTTCGGATCGGTATTCTTCTTGTGGATGATCGATACGCCGCTCAGCATTCTCGGTAGTTTGGGGATTATCATATTGATAGGGATCGTCGTCAACAATGGAATCGTGTTGATCGACTTCATCAACACCAACATGAGGACGGGTTCGGACCCGATC
>CAYZWQ010000086.1:0-827 GCA_964481355.1 uncultured Chitinophagales bacterium | reverse complement strand
CCCCAGGAGTACATGTCCGAGTTTGTTCGTGCATGTGTGCGGCGTATGCGCCCGATCATCATGACGATGTTCACGACCATCATGTCGATGCTTCCACTCGCGTTAGAGCTTGGTGAGGGTGCCGAACAATGGAGCCCATTGGCTAAGTCCATCATCGGCGGACTCTCGTTCTCAGCATTATTCACCCTGTTTGTGATACCTGTTTTCTATTTGGGAATATCCAAGACAAAAAGGGGGATCGTCAAGGCTGCTTATGCAAAATAATGACTGACCGAAAGCATATCATATTGAACTTGGATGTCCATTTGGTTATCCTAAGGGAAACAACATGACTCGATTACTATGAGCCGATATACGAAGGGTTTTGCTTTGGGTCTGCTAACCGGCGCTGCACTTGGCTCCGTGATAGCATTGCTGTATGCTCCTGACAAAGGCGGGAACACCCGGGACAAAGTGAGTTACAAACTGCGGTCATACCTTGATGAGCTGAACATCATTGCTTCCCGTATTCGCGAGGAGAAGAAAGATTTAATGTCGGAGGCCAAGCAGCGGGGGTCGGAAGTAGTTCTTGAGGCCCAGCAGCGTGCAGAAGACCTGATCAACGAGGCGGAAGACCTCTTAAGGTCCATCCATCAGACAAAGCCGAACGAGACGTCCTGACTAAGACCGTTGTTCGGGATATACTGAGTTTTTTTACGACATTTTTCAAATGTTGCAAGCGCTTTTCTAAGCACGAATGAAGTGTTGTTTTCCTTTTGTTCGTGTATATGACTATTGTCATAGATTTTGATACACCCCGTCGATACTTTAGAATGAGTTAGGTAATA
>CAYZWQ010000085.1:0-11798 GCA_964481355.1 uncultured Chitinophagales bacterium | reverse complement strand
CCAACCATCGAGCGGATACTCACCTGTCAGGAATGCGGGTCCACCGATGCCGGCATTATTGCATGCGATGTGCAATGCGCCGTAGACGTCCACTGTTTTTTTGACAAGCATTTCATTGTCGGCCGCACTGGCCACGTTGGCATGCACATACAGGGCTTCGCCACCCTCGTTTAAAATCATCTCGACGGTTGCTTTTCCTCCCTCATCGTCGATGTCGGATACCACGACTTTGGCACCCTCTTTTGCATAGCTGAGTGCAACGGCGCGTCCAATACCGGACCCGCCACCGGTTACAATTGCAACCTTATCTTTGAGCATTTTCATGGCGTTCTCCTAGATGTATGTTACAAAGAACAAAAAGTCCCTATGTGAACTTACGAAGAAGTGCCCTCGAAAACGTGTCAGTTCTTGTTATGGTTGTTGACAGTTCTTGTGATTGAAACTGTCGCTACGCATTCACATCAATGTGAAGAGCCTTGCGGACGGCAGGGGCCACCACCGTTGCATAGAGTTCGATCGACCGCAACATCTTGTCGTGTGGTACTGTGCCGACGCTCATCTGGATTAGAAAGCGATCGTGATTGAAGATTTCGTGCTGGTATAAGATTTTGTCGATTATTTCCTGGGGTGATCCCACAAAATTGGCGCCGTGAAGGGTGCACGAGGCGTCAAATTGTGCCCTGCTCATGGGTGGCCAACCACGTTCGCGTCCGATTTTGTCCATCTGGATCTTGTAGGCTGGAAATGCGGTGTCTCGTGCGTCCTGCGAGTCGGCGGCGATGAGTCCATGCGAGTTAATGCTAAACTTGGGTGGATGGAGACCTGCATCGGCCGCCCCCCTGCGATGGAGCTCGGCCATGGACTTAAAATTGGCGGGATATCCACCAATGATGGCCAGAGCCATCGGGAGGTTCAGCGAGCCTGCACGATAGGCAGACTGAGGCGTGCCGCCGACGGCTACCCATATCGGTATCTTCTCTTGAAAGGGCTGTGGGTATACCCCCCGAGCTTGAATGGAAGGACGATGCGATCCATTCCAAGTGACGATTTCCTCCTCACGCAGCTTCAAAAGCAAGTCGAGATGCTCGGCGAATATTTCGTCGTAATCACTCAGGTCGTAGCCAAAGAGTGGGAAGCTCTCGATGAACGAACCGCGACCCACCATGATTTCTGCCCTGCCGCGCGAAAGCAGGTCTATGGTCGAAAATTGTTGGAAAACACGCACCGGATCTTCCGATCCAAGAACCGTGACGGCAGTACTCAGCTTGATGTTCTTTGTTCGGGCAGCGGCTGCGGCCAATAGGATGGTGGGGGCCGATGCGATGTACTCCTCTCGGTGGTGTTCACCGATGGCGAAGACATCCAACCCAGCCTGATCGGCAAGCTCAATTTCCTCAAAAAGGTTACGCAGTCTATCGGCAGGATGCAGCCTCTTTCCGGTTCCTTGAACAGGCGTGTTTTCGACAAAGGTGTACAGACCTAATTCCATGGCGCATCACATCGTTACATAGACCTCTCAGCGTGGATCAGCCCAACCAAGCATTCCAAGGAATGCGTGAAAACATAAGCGCGAAACCGATGATGTAGAACAGGATCAGTTGCATGTATTTGCGGTCATCATTGATCGCTCGTTTCATGCGTCCATGGCCGATCGTGATGAGGATGATGCCCAGAATCATGGTCGTGGGGTGTTCAATAACGTACAGGCGCGCGATTGGGTCACTCATCGCATCGCCGCTCATGGCAGAGAAGCCCAGGGGTGACAAAAAGTACAGTACAAAGCCGATCACGAGTTGGAGGTGCGCCCCGATCATGGTCCATAACGCCAGGCGCTTCACACTGGATGAGAATGGCTTGCCACCGAGCTTACCGATCAATGCTAACAATATGACGATGACGCCCAGTGCCAAAACGACATAGGCCAAGGTGGAGTGCAAATGTTGGAAACCGGTGTACATGGTTAATCGCGTATTTATGTCTTTATTTGACCGAAATTACGGAATTTTGCCTTTTTATATGATGTATATTCAACGAATTCGAAATTTCGACTTGTTCAATGATGTGTTCAGAATGAAGCTACATCAAGACCTTCTAAGCGCAGTAACTGGCATTGCTCGAGAGGCTGGTAAATTAATATTGACGCATTTTGAATCGAATATCGAGACACAGGCTAAGTCAGACGCTTCCCCCATCACAGTCGCGGATCTCGAGGCGCATCATTTCATCCGCGACCAACTTGAATCTCTGTATCCGACCATCCCAGTAATAAGTGAGGAAAGCTTGCCGGAGACGTACGATGCGCGCAAGTCATGGAGTACTTTTTGGTTGGTAGATCCATTGGATGGCACGAAGGAGTTCATTAAACGAAGCGGCTATTTCACCGTCAATATTGCACTTGTCGAAGACGGACTGCCCGTCATGGGTGTAATTGAGGTGCCATTTTTCGATGAAGTCTATTATGCGTACGACAATGTGGCCTACCACGTTTCCAGACGGAACGGAAATGTGCCGACTCGATTACGCGTGCGTCCCGTCGAATTGGAAAACATTGCCATCGTTGCCAGCCGTGACCACAGTGGACCGGCCGTGCAGGCTCTGTGCAATCTCCTCCCCCATGCCTCACTCAAATCGATCGGTAGTTCACTGAAGTTCTGCCTGGTTGCTGCCGGCATTGCCGATGTGTATTTGAGGGACGTGCCTACCATGGAATGGGACACGGCAGCCGCTCATGCAATACTTCGTGCTGCGGGTGGAGATATCTATACCCTCGACGGCACGGTATTAACTTATAACAAGGAATCGCTTCGTAACCCGCATCTAATCAGCGTCGGCTCCGACAGTGTGTTTTGGCTTGACCTTGTGAAGGAAATCGTTTAGCATCGCTTTTGGGGACAACTCGGCATTAACCATATCATCAACTATTATCATCCCAATCAGGGTTATGGGCTTTGACGCATACGTAACTGCTGCCACCATTCTTTTGATACTTGTCGCTCTTTACAAGGAGGCAACAAGGCCTGATGTTATCTTTATGGGCGGATTACTGGTGCTCATCGTTGCTGGGGTGCTAACTCCAAGCCAGGCTTTCAGTGGATTTTCAAACCCGGCTGTGTTTACAGTAGCCTCCCTTTTTGTCGTGGCTTCCGGAATCCAACGGACCAGAGCACTGGGCTTTCTTGACAAAATTGTTTTTGTTGATGGTTATTCACCGCGAAGTGTACTTGTTCGAATGATGGCATCAACAGCGGCCATGAGCTCCTTTTTGAATAACACACCGATTGTTGCCATGCTGATACCACAGGTGCAACAGTGGTCGGAGCGCACTGGTATACACGCCTCAAAATTGTTGATCCCATTGTCATATGCCGCCATTGTGGGTGGTATTATCACTCTGATTGGCACATCCACGAATATTATCGTTTCGAGTATGCTCGATGAGCGGGGTATCGAGCCTCTGCACTTGTTCGAGCTCACTTGGATCGGCTTGCCCACTGCCATCTTGCTGATCATCTGGTTTGCTGCCTTTGGCTACCGTATGCTGCCCGATCGAAATCCATCAGCAACCACTTTGGGTGCGACGCAAAATCCCGGTGGTAACGGATCGGGTTATCAAATGGACCTGATGGTTGGTTCCGGCTCCGCGATCATAGGCAAAACCGTCGAAGATGCAGGATTACGCGGACTCGTTAACGCATTTTTGATCCACGCACACCGTCATGGTCGGACGATTGGCCCCATTGGACCCCATTTCATTGTGGAGGAGGGCGATTTACTCACTTTTATCGGAGACGTGAAGGCCATCGATGAATTGAGTATTCGAACGGGACTCTCACGCAGCACACCAGTCTTGGATGGGAGCGAGCCCGATCTGCCCTTGTTCGAGGCAGTTGTTGCACCGACATCCATGATGATTGGCAAGACACTCAAGCAAATTGACTTCAGAAACAGATTCCGTGCGGTCGTGATTGGCATTCAACGTCAGACCGAAGAAATCCGTGGCGCTCTGGGCAATTTGCCCATCGTGGCGGGCGACCTACTTCTTATTGAGTCAAAAGATGGATTTGACGAACTGGCCAACAACGACAAAGACAATTTCTACCTTGTAAACCGTAAGGGATTCAGGCAACTGCCTGTCAACAATAAAGCGTCGCTGGCTCTGGTAGTTACAGTGACCATGATTACAGTGGCTGCGTTAAATGTCGTTCCTATAGTAACAGCTGCGATGTTGGCAGCCGCCGTCATGATCTATGCTGGATGTGTTAAGAAAGAACAAATCATGGCTTCGCTGAATCTGCCCATTTTGCTGGTAATCGCTTCGGCGCTCGGTTTTGGACAGGCAATCGAGTCTAGCGGCCTTGCGTCAACGGCTGCTTTTACGATCAACACCCTCACCTCCGAATTTGGGCATATTGCCATAATTGCAGGTATCTACATCCTCACTAACATCCTCACGGAGTTGATCACCAATAATGCCGCCGCCGTACTGATGCTTCCGATAGCCCTGGCATTGGGTGCCGAGACCGGATTAACAGCACACACTATGGCGATAACCGTTGCCATCGCTGCATCGGCCAGCTTTCTGACTCCATTCGGCTATCAAACGAACTTAATGGTGATGGGTGCCGGTCGCTATCGGTTCAAAGACTACCTCAAGGCTGGATTACCTGTGACAATACTATTGTTTGTTGTTACCATGATTGCCGTCTTATTTGTTTGGAAACCGTAAACTCAATTCATCCCAGCCGTACAACAGTCAGTCAAATGAGCCATGCATAGAACACATTTAAAGGTATTGGAAAACGAGGCCATATTCGTCATAAGGGAGGTGGCTTCACAATTTGAGCGTCCAGCCATCTTGTTCTCGGGAGGCAAAGATTCCATTGTTTTGGTGCATTTGGCCTTGAAGGCTTTTTCCCCCGCACGAATTCCGTTTCCACTCATCCACATCGACACAGGTCATAATTTTGCGGAAACCCTTGAATTTCGAGACCGGCTTGTCGAGCAGACGGGTGTCCTACTGATTGTCGGCTATGTGCAAGACTGCATTGATGCAGGCAGGGTAGTCGAGGAAAACGGCCCCGAGGCCAGCCGCAATGCTCTCCAGACCATAACCTTGCTCGAAACCATCAAGAAACACCAAATTGACGCAGCCATCGGCGGTGGGCGCCGCGATGAGGAGAAGGCACGCGCCAAAGAGCGCTTCTTCTCGCACAGGGATCTTTTTGGCCAATGGGACCCCAAAAACCAACGCCCCGAGCTTTGGAGCCTCTATAACGGACGTAAACACCCGGGTGAGCAGTTCCGTGTGTTTCCCATCTCAAACTGGACTGAACTTGACGTCTGGCAGTACATCGCTCTTGAAGGCATCGAAATCCCAAGCATCTACTTTGCCCACAAGCGTCGGGTATTCAATCGGCGGGGCACATGGTTGGACGATAACGATTTCATACAAAAATACCCGGATGAACAGTCGGAGGAGATGACGGTGCGCTTCCGCACCATCGGCGATGCCACCTGCACTGGTGCCGTCATTTCGACGGCCTCCTCGTTGAACGAAATCATCAACGAAGTGGCATCGGCACGAGTAACTGAGCGTGGGAATCGCCACGACGACAAGCGTTCTGAAACGGCGATGGAAGACCGCAAGCGTGCGGGATACTTTTAACTGAAGATTGGCCCAGAGAATAGATCAACATGTCATATTCTGAAATGGATTTATTGCGGTTCAGCACTGCCGGCTCAGTCGATGATGGCAAGAGCACACTCATTGGGCGCTTGTTGTACGACTCAAAGTCAATCTTCCAAGATCAGTTGGAAGCGATCGAGAGGAGCTCAAGGCTCACAGGTGAAGATGGCGTGAACCTGGCTTTGCTCACCGACGGGCTACGTGCCGAACGGGAGCAGAAAATCACCATTGACGTGGCTTACCGATACTTTGCCACGCCAAAGAGAAAGTTTATCATTGCCGACACTCCAGGCCATATTCAGTACACGCGCAACATGGTTACTGGAGCATCAACCGCTGATCTTACCATTGTGTTGGTTGATGCACGTAAGGGTATTCTCACACAATCGAAACGTCATGCATTTATTGCGTCGTTGCTGCAAATTCCTCATTTAGTTGTGGCCGTCAACAAAATGGATTTGGTCGACTTCAGTGAGGAACGGTTCAATGACATCGTGGCCGACTTCAAGGACTTTTCGCAAAAGCTGGAAATTGACGATGTGACGTTTATCCCAATATCTGCACTCAATGGCGACAATGTGGTGAATCGTGGCGAGAACATGCCATGGTATAACGGAGCCACACTGATGTACACGCTCGAAAACGTCGTGGTTGGTTCTCGGCAAAATATGATAGACTTTCGCTTTCCAGTGCAATATGTAATTCGTCCCAATCAGGATTTCCGTGGTTTTGCAGGGACCTTGGCGTCCGGAAGAATTCGTGTTGGAGAGGATGTAACCGTTTTGCCATCGCTTGTGCAAAGTAAGATCAAAGAGATATGGATCGATCGCAAGAAAACTGAAGTTGCCTGCGCTGGCGATGCCGTTGTGATTTGTATTGACGATGAAATTGACATCAGCCGTGGAGATATGCTCGTCAGGGGCGGGAACATGCCGGCCAGCAACCAGGAATTCGAGGCGATTGTCTGTTGGATGAGCGAGCAGGCAATGCAAGTGAATAAAACCTATCTCATTCAGCACACAACACGCATCGTATCGGCTGAAGCCACCAATGTCCGATACAAGATTGACGTGGACTCATTGCATCGCGAGGAGTGCACCACCCTGAAGTTGAATGAGATTGGCAGAGTGCGCCTTAATATGTCCAAACCGTTGTTCACGGACGCCTATAAGATCAACAACGTGACAGGCAGCTTCATTTTGATCGATCCGTCCACAAATGTGACCGTGGGCGCAGGCATGATCCAGGCTATCAGAACTGAGGAAGATGTCAAGCCACAATATAACCAAGTTGTTGCGAGCGTCTCCGGTGAGCGAAACATCGTGCCAGAAACATGGAATATTCCCCGCAACGAGCGGCAAATTCGTAACGGACATGCGGCAAAAGTGGTTTGGTTCACCGGTGTGTCAGGTGCTGGAAAGTCAACCATCGCCCGCGAGCTTGAAAGAAGGCTCTTCAAAGCCGGAAAACAGACTATTCTTTTGGATGGCGACCAAATCCGCCATAGTCTCAATAAAGACCTTGGTTTCAGTGAAAGTGACCGAACGGAAAATATCCGTCGGGTTGGCGAAATTGCCCGATTGTGTTATGAACATGGATTGATCGTTCTATGCACATTTGTTTCACCCTACAAGGCCGACCGCGATGCGGTGCGGTCGATGTTCCCTGAAGGCGACTTCCTTGAAGTGCACGTCACGGCAAATCCCGAGGTGCTCATCGCACGCGACCCAAAAGGTTTGTATAAAAAGGCCCAAACTGGTACGATTACAAATCTCACGGGTTTTAACGCTGGCCATGAGCCACCTGACCCCAAACTGTCGATTAGGATCGATACCACCGATGCGAGCCTCGAAGAATGCATCGAACAAATGTTGCCATACCTTGGGTATTGAATAGATGGTGTCGTCCTGTAACAACGGGAAATCGACACACGACCACTGACGTCTGAGTCGTATTTCGGCAAAAATGCTTTATATCTCCCACATAATCTGCCGACTTGGAATGTACGACGACTTTGAGACAAAGGTTAATTCCGTTTGTGCATACCTGAAAAGATTGCGCAATCGTCTCAAAAAGTATGCCGTTATTTGAATCGTGGGTTCTTTGACCATAAAGAACATAACCCTCCAAAAATAGCCCTTTTCATTCCTTGCCTGCCACGATGTTGTGTATCTATCGGTGAGATAGAGTGCATGGCGCATTTTTACTTGATTAACGCGGTTGATACGATTGTTGATGAAACTCCGTAAGCGATTAGATTGCTTACTTCCATGACCTGATTTCATGGAGACTTCATCTCCATTATCGATTAATTCGAGTGCATGATGATCCACAATTCCAACTTCGTACGCCAGCCAAATAATCTGCGCTTGCCAATCTTGAGATATTTGCAATTCGCTGCCGCTTTGAAGTACCTCTTTCAACTCTTGAAGATCAAAAGAAGCCAACTCACAGAAAACGTCGTTTAAATATTTCAGATAGGATTCTTGGTACCAATTTGTCAATCGAAAAACATTTACCAAAGCAATCCAAAAACGCTCCCTTGGCGAGGGGGTAAAAAGAGTGGGACAGCCCTTGGATGCAACTTTACGCTTCCAAACCATCTCGGTTAGTCGATCATCCGCTTGGTATTTGTTCACCATGATGTGTAAATCGACATACAGGGTAGTACCATCGGTTGGCATGAACATATACTGATCGTTGGGGATTGGCAGATGGGGTTCTGGCACCGTCTTGAGTTCAAGACCAAGTTCAACCATCTTCGATGTGAATTCATCCAACAAATGTGGACGGATCAGCAAGTCGAGATCCGATGTGGATCTCATCATCCCACTCTCCTCATCAAGGATCAATTCACCGGTACCTTTGATTGCCACAATTTCAATGCCATCCTTACCGACGTGTTCTGCGATACGCTTGGTCTGGTTAAGCATGAATTTGTTTCTTGTCCAGACAAATCGTGGCAAACCGACCAAAAAAGAGAGGTCCAAGCCATGTATTTTTTTCCAATCCTCAGACAGTTGTTCTTTTTGCATGCGTCGAATCACCGTTGGCATAAGCGAACGACATCCAACCGGAAGTTGGTCATAATCCGAAATACCCTCCCACAACTCCATCCAAAGCCGCATCATTTCTCCTTTGGGAGCAAATCTCAGCTTTAGCATGAGCAACTCCTTTGGACGAATATCTATCGACAATTTTCCAAAGATGGCTTTCTGGTACAGACGATTTATCGTTACTGAACTATTATTCATTTCAAGTCTGAAGCATCAATAATGGCATGCATACATGTGGTTCACTGAGGTGCTTCAAATGTACGTAATTCAAGTTTTTTAGACTATCTTCGATCATAAAACTTAACCTCTAGCACTTACTACGAACAATGACGTACAAGTTTAACGACTCTCTATTTGACCCGGAAGATTTTGACAACGAGATAGTGATAATCAATACTGTCTCAGGATCTTATTACACGATCAGCGGCTCAGCTGCTTATGTTCTCAGGTGGTTTTTCAACCCCGTCTCTGATTTACACCTGAACAACATGATTCAATCAACATTTCCGAGTGAGATCTCGGAGGCTGCAAGCTTTATCGATTGGTTAAAAAATCAGACTCTTATCATTCAAGTTGAACACACTGATGATCATGTGGCGAACAGCCATTTTGCAGCCGAATCCAAAACCGTCGTTCATAATGAGTGGACCTACTCGAGGTTTGACGACATGGCAGATTTAATTCGATTGGACCCAATTCATGATGTGAGCGACAAAGGCTGGCCCCATCGCAAGCCTTGACTTGTCTGTACATACTTTAGCAACGGGAATGCACCCTAGCCCATCGACGCATATTCACGCTTCATGGCGTCTATTGGATGACGTGGTCCTTTCGATCAGCGCCCCAAATTACGTTATCAAGGCATTAGGCTCAAGGATTGAGCTGAACCTTGAAGAGCACAACCCCACGCGTTATGATCTTCAAATTCGTTGGAATCATTTGCAGTTCGATACTCTGAAGAATCATTTCTGGAGCAAAGATCTGACTTCCGAATGCTTGGTGGAATATCATGATGCAGCAAAACGCTTATTTCTTGGGGAATCTCATTATGAACTTCTCAGCAGTGATCGCACGATACTTGAATTTTACGCCCAAAGCCACAAGCAACACTTACATTACCAGTATTCTTACCCATTTTTAAGGTGGATCGGCCAACTGTTGAACAGGAGGGGTTTTGCACCGATCCATGCCGCAGCTATTGGCTCCAATGGCCGTTTTGTTCTTCTACCGGGCAAGGCAACTGCCGGAAAATCTACAACAACCGCAACCTGGTTGATCCACAAGGGTGACTACCTATCCGATGACTTTGTTTTCCTGTCTGGAAATTCAGCCATTGGGTATTATCGAGGAGTCAATTTGAGGCGAAGCTCTCTTTCTCTTTTTGATTCTTCAACGCCAGAGCTATTTCGGAAATGCAACCTATCGCCGGTTAGCGATGAAAAGGTATTTCTACACGATGACTCCGACATTAAGTGTCATAAATCGGTCGGTCAACCTACTGCGATTTGGTACCCAGAAATTGGCTACTCGAAACCCCACCTGAAAGAGATATCGAAATCGTCTGCTTATAACAGCATGTTATCCAGCATTCAACTAAGTAAAGATTTTCATCTTGATTTACGTGTCTGTCACCATGTAATCAAATCACAGATAAACGAATTGCCTGCCTATGCAATCTGCCTCACTGAAGACTTGGCAGAAAACTATGCGTTCATGCGCGAGGCCATCCAACTCATGGACTAGATTTAATTGTTATTCAGATTAGATGCAAAATTTCTGTTTCGGCGAGATTCCAACACATTCCGCAACCGCTCGATAGTTTCCGTCAGAGCTTCATCTGTGTCGACGAATTTTGCATGGTGAATTAACCCGCCCTCACAATGCAGAGCATAATCGAGTTCCAGATCGCTCAGACTTTCGGGGTCTCTTTCAATCCGGTCGGCCCAGTTGCCCATGCCGCTCAGAGCCCTTGTGAGCGTGGTCATTGGAAGTATGGCTTCTGTGATTGGACTTGGGCCCTTGTTGTAAACTTGTCGATAAAAATCGAAGACAGCTGAGGTGATGTCAACCAGCCGGTAGGTCATCCGAATATGTTCAAAGGTGGTATCGGAGAGCGATTGCCATGCCTTGCGGTTCTTGACAAACCAAGTGATCTTGTCAAGGTAGTCGTTCTCATCTACCGCAACCAAGCCATCAACACCGTTTTCGACATGATCCGCGATGTATGTGTTCTTAATGACCAGATTGGGAATTCCCATCCATGCACATTCTACTCGAATCTTTTCATACGATCCGTACGACAATGGGCTTTGTGGATTTAACAATAAATGATTTCCAGCGAAATCCGCGTAAATATCTTTAGAAAATCCTTTATGCACACCAAATGCAAGCCTGCCTAACCGCTCTGTTGTGGCAGAATCCTCACCGGCACCCCAATACTCGATTCGGCAACCCGGTACTTTAAGCCCGTCATGTAGATCGAACAAATTCGGCAACCGTTTGAAACGATTTAGACTGCCCGCATAAAAGGCCACAAAGTCGCCAGTAAGCTCCCTTTTCGGATTTTCGTCGATATCGGGTAAATGTATGAAAGGGTGGATGCAGAGTCGGAGCTCAGGTAATAACTCCACAGAATGTTGGGCGAGCGTTCTCGGATGAGTATATAGTACTCCTCCAGCGCACTGAAACACCCAGCTGGGCATCACCTGGGGTAGCGTCATCCCGTTTACTTTAACACTAGTAACAAGAGGAACGGGGATTTTTTGATTTACATACCAAATCATAAAATCAATCAGAAGCGGATGATTCCAATAGGAAACAACGACAAGGTCCGTCTCCGTCACAAGATTTTTCAGGGTCTCCAATTGAGGTCCAACAACCATGTGAATTCCTAACTTTCTTGCATCAAGCATGCGCTTGGCAGATATTGCCGTTTCCAGGCAGACAACTGTTGCTTCAACGTCAAATCGATATTTCGTGAACGCGCTCATTTCAGCAAACACATTAGCAATACCTCCCCCGTCATTCATCTTGGGCAAAATGTGCGTAACCCTCAT
>CAYZWQ010000084.1:0-11864 GCA_964481355.1 uncultured Chitinophagales bacterium | reverse complement strand
AAGGGTGTGGCATACATGGACCACACGTGGCAGCATCAGAATGCCGTGAAGCATTTCACGGGCGGATACCGCTTTGTGCACCACCGCGACAAGGGCAACTGGGATATCGTCTCGCTGATGGAGCCCAAAGACGGCAACGGCGCCGCCATCGGTTACCGCCTGATCAGTGAATCGGGCAGTGTGAGTGTACAGCGCATCGACAGGTCGGTCCACGAGAAGACCCATCCTGACAAGAAGGTGAAGGCGCCGTCGTTATTGGCTGCCCACACTAGTCAGGGCCAAATATTGAGGATGAGCACCACCGATACCCCCGACGTTTCGAGCGTAATCGCCGACCAGGGCTGGCTGGCTCGTCAGATCATCCGCGGCATCGTCGGCGGTGAAATCAAGGACTACCGCGGTGGCGCCACGATGACCCTCCCCAACGGCACCGTCAAGAAGGGGCATTTCACGTACTTTGCGGTGGAGTGAGTTTACCGTTGCAGTGTGATCTCTCCGGATATCCCACTTGGCTGTTGAGTTGCCTCCACTCGAAACCCTGCCTTCTCGATCATCTCGGGGCGCATCACAACCTTCGGCGCCATGCTGCCATCGCGTAGCTCCAGATCCCATCGGACCGTGAGGGTTTGTCCGTCGTCGCTCACTTCCGTCTCGAGCTTAAGCGGACCCCAGTGGGTTAGGGTTCGGTCGACCGAAATCGCCTTGCCTGCCTCAAGCCATGTCTCCGGCACTGCAGGCAACAGCTCCAACGTGCCGGAACGCTCGTTCACCAACATGCGCCGCATCATCGTAAGATACAGGGCGCTCCCGCTCGCGTTGGAGTGGTCGCCTCCGGTGCGCTGACCCACGGCTCTAGGCTGCTGTTCTTCAACCCAGGTGCCCAGCGGAGTGGCGTGGTTGGCGATGTCGTATAACAGACCGATGACGGCCTCCGGCTGCTCCATGTGCACGTGCGCTGCCCCTTGAATCATGCTGAACCAGGGCCAAAGCGCGTCGGCGAGCCATCCGGTGCCGACGGCAAGCCCTTGGTCGGTATGCTGGGTGAGCACTGCCATGGTTCCTTCGGCCAGACTGTCGCCTTTGCCGAAAAACTCGGCGTAGTTGATGGCCTCGAGCAGCGCCCATTGGGCCATGGTTGGACGTACATTGGGATCGGTCTCGCCGATGCGCATGGGCAGGAACCAGTTGCCGAATTCGTCTTTGCGCATGTCGCGCTGTGCCGCCTTGTTGAAGGCCGTGCGGAGATCGACGTAGAATTTCCGCCACGTATCAAGTTCAGGCTCGTCGATGTCTAGGCGTCGAACCGTGCGAAGCGCCGAATGCAACGCCCCCAACGTGTAATAGACGCTGCTGTATTCGGGGTTGACGCCTGCGAGTCCGCCGTCGGTGAATCCGGGCGGGAATAGTCCGTAATAGACGGCATCCGGATCGCCGAGGGTCGTTTCACGCAGCTCGCGTAGGTACCTGAGCCCCGACCTTACCCGATCCCAGCGGTTGAGCAGCCATTGATCGTTGCCCGAATACTCGGCGTACATCACCATCTGCTGGATGTAGCTGGCGGTCTCGCGGTACATCACGTGTGGGACCATCACCTCGACCTGTCCGTTCGCTTTCTGGTGTCTGCCGACGGCCTCTACCATGTGACGCGTGCCGCTGGTGTCGCCGTTCACAATGGCACCCTGCATAAGCATGGTGGCATCGACAACCCACAGTCCACGGTAGACCGACGGACCAATATGATACTCTTGCCAGGTTTCGACGGTGTCCTTCATACGGTGCAGGTTATCCCAGTTGGCTTCGAGCACATCCTGGATGTCGAGATCCGGCACACGGATCGGAAACGGAAACCGCTCTCGTTGTGTCTCCCAAACGCCTACAAGTTCCTCGGCGGCCTGGTCGGCATCGGCGATGCTGGCCGGAATGCGCGGATTGTTGCCGTGCATCACTGCCACGACCACACGGTTCGCCACAGGCAATGTAAGCTCGTATCCACCCTCGATCGCGCGCATGCCGGTCGCGGCTGGAACCGTCACAAGCCATGGCTTGCCATCAAGCATAAGATGCTTGGTATCATTGCTCCATGTGAGCGTGCGTTTCGTGCGCACAACCACCTTCATGTTCTGGTACTCGGTAGATGCTCCGACCAAGAGATCGGTGCGTCCCGGCATGTGCCAGTGCAGATCGTTGCCGGCATCGATGACCTTCTCAGCCATGGTGCGTGCGCGCCCGTCGATGACCTCGGCCTCTGTTACCTGTGCATCCTGAGGGAACACCCATATACTATTGAGAAGAGGATTGGGATCCACCCCGTTGGCCGACGGAGCCACGGTAATGCGAATCCAACCGTCGTTGTCGGCGTCGTGGGCGTCGAAGAACTTGACGTGGGGCTTGCCTTGGCCTGAGTCTCTGACTGGAGCGATTTCAAGTAGAGGAGCTCCTTCTACGATGGCGTCCATCAGGCGGTGCACAGGCAGATTGTAGCGACCGTCGGCCCAGCCGAGTGCGATGCGCTTGCTGCTGCCCGGGGTTACCTGCACTTCGTACACGATGGCACGATTCGGGTTCCAAGCCACGCTGGTGAAGGCGGGGTCAACATCGGAGGGTTGCTTCACCCATCCCAGAACCTGGCTGAACTCCCCCTCGCGGCGACGAAAGCCGTCCGGCTCGGATGCTTTTGCACCGGGATTTGGCCAGCGGTACAGCGACGCAGACACGAGCTGCCCGCCTGGCGTGAACATATCATACTCGGCCATGCCGTGCACCCTGCGGCTCCAGCTAGTATTGCCGACCGTGAACGAACCATCCACCAACTCCAGATAAACCTGTGTACCGGCGGTGGCGTACGGACCCGGACCATAATCGTACGTAAGCGCGGCCCGCTGGTTCACCGTGGTCTTCAGCCAGTCGGCCGGCTCGCTGATCACCGTCTCCCAGTTGAACGGCCGGTAGCGGAAATCGACCTCGGGAGACTGTGCGAGAGCGAGATGCGAGACGGATGGCAAGAGCAACGGCAAGAGCAAGAGCAACAGCAACGGCAAGAGCAGTAGACGGTTTCCCTGAACAGATCGATTGTAGGTGCAAGACCTACCATTAGCTTGATACATAGAATTGAATTTCATACCCGAATTACCATTTCAAAACACAAAACATTGCTCTTGCCGTTGCTCTTGCTCTTGCTACACCGGCCTTTCCACCTCGATGCCTCTGTCAGCCATCTCCTTTCGGAATTTGGCCAATTGGTGAGCCTCGGTCTGCTTGCCGAAGTAGTACATGCAGAAGCCGAAAAGCACCAAGATGCCACTCAAGTAGAGATACACGTTCGAGAAGGTGTCAGGAATCGGGGCCAAGAAGAGCAGCATCACCAACGCACCCACGATCATGGTAATGATACCCACAAGCGGGAATGTGGAGGTTTCCTTGCCGCCCTTGGCGTACACCTCGAGGGCTGGATCAACCGGCTTGCGAAGGCGGGCGAAGAAATCGTCGATCTGTTTGTTGTCGGCTTCGTCGTCCTTGGCGTAAAGTTTGGCGAAGAAGTAGAGCGATCCACCAAGAACCATACATGCAACGAACAGGACGCCGGTCATGACGTCGGTGAGCGGAGTGACGGCGCGCATCACTTGGTGCGGACCCCAGAATCCAAGGAAGGCGATGATGCCGATCACAAAGCTGTAAACGGCCAGCATCGGCTTGTTCTTCTTATACAATTCCGCGAAATAATGGGCCGTGAAGAGGATGACGGTCGATGTGATGAAGATGTAGTAGATCTGTGGACCAAAGGGCCATCCCATGATGAAGCGAATGATCAAGCCGGCGTAGAAGCCCCATATGATGGACGCAAAGCCCCCCCATCTCGGAATCTTCTTGTACATGAGCCCGAAAGCGATCGGTATGTTGATGGGTAGGTTCAACAGCGTGAAGAACATGGTCATCAGGTTGAAGATGCCCATTTCGTTGTAGGCGAAATTCAGGGCCAAGGCCATGACGATCAACCCCACTGTTGCCGTCGTAGTTTTACCGACTTGGAAGATGCGCTTGTCGCTGGCGTCTGGGTGGAAGGTGTCCTTGTACATGTCGCGCGACACGATCGACGAAATGATGTTGTATACCGAGCTCAGGGCGCTCATGGTGGCGGCCATAAGGGCTGCAAAGAACATCCCCACCAATCCTAGCGGCAACACTTTGAACACCACGGCCAAGAACACGAGGTCTTCAGGCTGGAACTTGTCGGCAAAGAAGGGCTCCGCCATCAGGTCTGGCCAGTACACCGATGCTACAAGCGGTGGGATGCCAAACAGGAAAGGGAAAGACAGAAACAACACGGCGGCCATACGGCTCACTTTTACAGCCGCTTTTTCGTCAACAACACTGAAGAAACGCTGAGCTCCACCCGCGGCGATACCGATGGTAGTCACGAGCAGGATTCCAATCACATAGTGTTCGTTATAGTATACCCCCCGGTAGGTGTGCTCCCAGGTTATGGGGGGCAGCGCTTCGATGAGTCCACTCACACCGCCGACCAAATTGAGGCTCAGCGGCAGGACCACCACTGTGATGGCGATCAGGATCACAAACTGCACGAAGTCGGTGATGTTGACCGCCCACAAACCACCGGAGTAGGTGTAGGCAATAACGATGAGTCCCACAACGGCGATGATGAGCCCTACCTCAACCTCCATAGGGGCTGCAAGCAGCTTCGCGATCGAAGTAAGCTGGACGCCACCGCTGAGGATGAACACCATCGATATGGAGAAGCCCAACAGCAGCTGTGTCCAGTTGTTGTAACGGGTGTTCGTGTACTCCACGGGCGACATCACGCGGCTTCTGCGCCACAGTTTGGCGGTCATCATGCCCCCGAACCAGTACGCGAAGCCCGAGAGACCCAAGTAAAAAATTGCAAAGTAGCCGGCGTGGTAGATGAATCCGGCCGCACCGGAGAAGATCCAGGCGCTGAAGTTGGTCATGTACAGCGACACCCCCGATATCCACCAGGGTATTTTGTTGCCTCCGGCAAAGTAATCGTTCGAGCTTTTGCTCTTGTCTGCCAGGTAGATACCGATACCCAGCATGATGAGAAAGTAAAAGCCGATTACAATGTAATCGACCGTGGTAATGGTGTACATGAACTTCCTTTCAGGTTACAGAACGCATAAAAAGCCCTTTCAGAACCAGAGACAACAGGGCGATGGATAAGAAACGAGTTTTATTTCAAAATGTCACCTATCGAAACAACCTTTCCTGTCTCAACAGACATAATCATGGCATCCATGACGGCAATATTGTGCAAACCTTCTTCGCCGCCTGTCTCTGGACGAATCCCCTTCAAGATGGCATCTCCGAATTCCTCGACTTCGAGGATGTAGCTTTCGTAGCCCTCATTTCCCAAGTCTTCGACGGCGGTAGATCCGTCAACCCTGCGAATACGCACCTCTTGGGGGCTGATTTCGATGACGCCGGTCGTGCCGTAGATGCGGAAGAAGTAGGTGTCGGGGGTCACATAATAGCTGTTGAGGCTCACGGGAACCCCATTTTCGAGCTCCAATATGGCGGTCGTGGTGTCGTAGGCCGTGCCGTCGAGAGCAGCTGTGCGGGCGAAACAGGCGACCCGGGCGACCGGCGCCAGCAAGTAGGTGGCCACATCAACGAAATGGATTCCTAACTGCGTCATGGGCAGGATGGGCGCGTTCTTGCGATCGGCCTTCCACGTAGGCATTTCGGGGGTGATGCCCACGATGCGCGACAGATTCGCCTCGATCGAGACCACCGTGCCGATGGCACCCTCGTCGAGCAGCGCCTTACTGCGGCGAAAGACACGGCGCTTGCGGGTGTTGTGTCCCACATAGAGCACCTTGCCGGCTTTGGCTGCCTGATCGACCGCGATTTTGCCTTCGGCCACCGTATTGGTGATGGGTTTGTCGACGAATACGTGCTTCCCGGCGGCGAGGGCGGCCTCGATTTGGGCCGCGTGCAGGTGGTTGGGGGTCACCAATGCCACAGCATCCACATTCGGGTCGGCCAATAATGACTCATAGCTGTCGTGCGCAGTGCATCCGTGCTCCTCGGCGCAGGCGGCATTGGCTTCCGGGTTGATGTCGAAGCACGCCGTCAGTTCGAGGTTCCTCGCGGCGACGATGGCCGTGAGGATCGTGTGGCCGTGATTCGCCACACCGATGAGTGCGGTTCTTACTTTTTGGGACATGAACGTTATTTGAGGATGGATTCGAGCAGCACGAGCGGGTGCTTGGGCTGCACGTGGGAAAAATCGTGGATCTGTTCGGTGCAGGAGGTTCCGCTGGCAAGCACGATCACATCGGGCTTCTCAGCAAACGAATTGGCAATCTGGCCTGTAAGCTGGCGTCCCAACGACGCGCTGATTTCGTAGTAGTCTTCCTTGTATCCAAAGCTTCCTGCCATGCCGCAGCACTCGACCGATGAGGTGTCGACGGCGTAGCCGATCAACCGCAACAGATCGATGGTCGGCGCGGCTAGGCCTAAACTACGCTGTTGGCAGTGGCCGTGGTAGAATACGTTACGGTTTGCCTGAGTGACGTCAAAATAGGCCTCGACCTCGAGATCCTCGTGAGCCACATGCCTCATGAGGTAGTGCATGGCCTCCCACGTATGCGCCTTCAGGTGCATGAAGCTCGACCGCGGCAGCAGATGACGATAATCTGTGGCGAACAGGGCGAAAACACTCGGTTCGATCACGACGATGTGATACCCCTGCGCTATCCAGTCCTGCAAGTGCTTGGCCGTTTCTTCGGCCTGCTTTTGGGCAGTGGGGATGAGGCCCTGGCTCAGTGCGGCACGTCCGTCGGCCACACAATCTGACACGGCCACGTCAAAGCCAAATTTGTTCAGGATGCGGATGAGCGCAAGCCCTGTATCGACGTGACCATAGTTGGTGAAACTGTCGGCGAACACCACGACCTTTTGCGCACCCTCTTGAACCGCCGGCAATGTGTCGATCAGTTTCCTGCCTTCGGTGACAAGCGTCGAATCCGGGAATGAGGGCATGGATCGGTTAACGTCCAAGCCGGCGATCTTGCGAAGCGCCTTCTTGAAGACCTTGCTGCCGGCCATGGCGTTCGAGATCCGTGGCATCCACATGGCCATCTTGGCCGTGTGGGCGTAATGGGCGAAAAATTGCTTCTGAAAGGAGGCTTTCCGGTCGACGCCCTCCGATGGGAGGAGCCCTTCAAAGACGACATCCACAAAAGAGCGGTCGGCGTCATTCTGGTTGAGACGATGACGAAGCACCACATTCAGCCACGGGATGTCGATGCGCACGGGGCAGTTGGGCACGCAGCGCGAGCATCCGGTGCACAGGTCGCTGAAGCGGGCCTTTTCGAGCGATCCGGTGCCGGCCTCCCAGGCACCGCCGATCCCCCCGGAGTAGCTCTCGCCACCGAAGGCGTGTCCACCCACCGTCTGGAAGTTGGCGCATACGTTCATGCATGCGCTGCAACGGATGCAGTAGAGGGCCTCCTTGAGGTCAGGGTCGTCGCGCATCGCCATGCGACCGTTGTCGATTAGCACCAAATGGAATTCGCGTTCGTGTTTACCGTGACCGGCAAAATCGAGCACCGGCACCGGCATCGGCGGGGTGATAATGTTCGTGTACGACGTGAGCGGCTGCCCCGTCCCCGACGCCCCCAGCAGCTCGATGAATACCGGTATATCTGAAAACCGTGGGATGAGCTTTTCGACGCCTGCGACCACAATATGCAAAGGAGGCGCCATGGTGGTCATGCGGATGTTGGCCTCGCTCTCAACGAGCACGATGGAGCCCGTGTCGGCGGCGATGAAGTTGGCACCCGATATGCCGGCACCTGCGCCTAAGAACTTGCGACGGAGGATCTTGCGGGCGAAATCGGTGAGCGCCTCGCCTGAGTCGAGGGCCTCCTGCGTCTCCGGATAATGCTTTCGGAACAGAGCCGAGATCTTCTCGCGGCTAAAATGGATGGCAGGTGCCACGATGTGCGAAGGCTGCTCGTCGGCCAGCTGAAGGATGAACTCGGCGAGGTCGGTCTCCACGACTTCGATGCCCTCTGGCTCCAAGGCCGCATTTAGGTGGATCTCCTCGCTGGTAATGCTCTTGCTCTTCACGACCGACTCGACCCGATGCCTGAGCAGCACCGATGTGACGTATTCGTTGGCCTCGGCGGCATCTTTGGCATAGAAGACCTTGCCTCCACGCGATTCAAATGCCTTTGTGACCTGCTCGATCAGTTCCGGCAGCCGCTTGATCGTCTCTTCTTTGATGGCGCGGGCCTTGTCCTTGAGCTCGTCGTAATCGTGGATGAGCGCGGTCGCCTTGTACCGGTTCGTGTTGAAGGTGCCCGTATTAGCCCTCACGGCTGTGGTCTGCTCGTCCAGTGCCAACCTAATGGCATCCAGGAGCACCTTTTTAGTCGTCTTGTCGGCCAAAGCTCTTGGTTTGACTTCCGACATGATGCCTACTGAGCTCATACCTCACCCCCTATCAGGACAATGTCGAGACGACCGGGGCCGTGTACGCCCCTTACCAACTTGCCCATATCGGCAGTTGCACTTGGACCCGTGATGAACACCATGTTCGCCAGCAAGTGATGGATGGATTCATCCGCAAAAAGATCGCGCGGCCGGGGATAAAGCTTAGAAGCATCCAAGAGGGCGATGTGCCTGCTCGTGAATAGACTCACCGGTCCGCTCAAATCATGGGCGTTGGAAAGCGCAATGCTGCCCGTTTCGGCAACCCCGGCGAACACGTCCGTGATGCCCGTATACCCCGCAGCGAGCAGCTTCTCGTCGGGCTGGATGTGGATACCAGGCAAGGTGTGCACCACAGCAGCCCATTCATCGGGGATGAACGAAAATCCTGTGGTGATCAAAATATCATCGTCACAAATGTCGGTAAGCAACCGCTTCAGCTCGGTAGGATCACCGGCAACGGTATGCACTTTTGCACCGGCCGCCTGTGCCCGCTCGGTAAAGGTGAACTGGAGGGTTGCCTGTTCGAGCATATGGATCAGGCCATCATCTGTCGGATGATACGGATATTGTGATCCGAGTTCTCCTTGAGCGGCTCACAGTGGGTTTCGATGGTGGCATGGGCGACCACGCCATCGCGCACGAGGGCTTTCATCTGCCCATCCCAGTCGATCTTGCCCTCGCCGACAGGGCAGCATTTCACGAGTCCGCCGAGAGCGGTGTCCTTAATGTGAACGTTTCCGATGTAGGGCTTGATGGCCTCGTATCCATCGGGATAGGGTTCCTCTTCCATACCCCAAGAGTTGCATGGATCCCAGTTTGCCTTCACGTTTGGCTTGCCGAGGGTGCGGATGAACTCGGCCGTGCGGGTGCCGGTGTCGCACACGAAGCCCGGCTCGTTCTCGATGGTGACCATGATGCCGTGCTGGGCGCAGAGGTCGGCGGCAGCAGCCACGTACTTTTGGGCGACGGCCACCTGCTCGCTGTAGGGTTGGTCGTTTTGGTGGAAGCCAAACACGATGATCATGGGGCAATTCAGCTCCTTAGCCATGGCGATGGTGCGCGGAAGTGCGTCGTGGAGCTCGTTGTCGAGCGCGTCGGTCTTGTCGACCTCGTGCTTGAAGATGCCCGGCGAGAGCGCAGTGATGCTGATGCCGGTCTCCTTGACGGTGCGCTTCACCGTTTCGAACTCGTCGGCGCTGATGTTGGGGATACGTCCGGTGTTGAGGACGCGAATTTCGTATAGACGGATACCTCGCTCGAGGCCGAAAGCGACGGCTTCCTGAAAGTCGGGGGTAACTTCGTCGCTCACCAAGCCCAGCTCGAGGGCCTTATTGGAACCTTGTGACATAGTAGTAGGAACATGATTGCTCCGCCGCGGGGCCAACCCCGTAAAACGGATGTTATAGAACTTATCGGAGCAAAATAGTTAATCGGCCGCTGTCTTGGAAGTGCATGGATTGATTTTTACCCTTTTGTGGCTATCTTTCTCGTTGTTCAGGCTGATAACGGCAACATGGGTGAAATTTGAGGAATTCGCCTGCTTCGATTTGCGTTACAGCGTTCATGTTCCAATTTGCGAAACAATAATATCATGAAGATTGCCGATTTAAAGGATATCGAAGGACGTCGGTATCCCGCCAAACGTCACACCCAGGCCGTTGTAGGCGGCGGACTCTCCATCGAGGCCTCCAACTTCTGCATGGGTCACGTCACCCTCGACCCGATGGGTGGCCAAGTGCCCTGGCACAACCACGAGCAGGAAGAGGTGTATTTCATCCTCGAGGGCAAGGGTCAGCTGTGCGTCGACGGCGAAATCCGTGAGGTGCATGGCGGGCAAGTGGCGTATGTACCACCGCACGCCTTTCACCAGCTCACGAACATCGGCGAAACTCCCATGCGGTTCATTTATTGCTACGCCCCCGGCGGCGAAGTGGCCCACTGGCGTCAAGAGCTGGCCGGCACATTGCCCAAGGCAGGAGTCGACGCCCCACCGCTTCCTGAAGGCGCCTGGCCTCAATGCACCGACAAACCCTAACACACGTTAAGATCATCTACATGTCAAAAGTTCATACCATCGGTATTGTCATGAACGGCGTAACCGGCCGCATGGGTACCAACCAACACCTCCTCCGTTCCATCAAGGCCATCATCGACCAAGGCGGTGTTAAGCTAGGCGACGGCGAAGTCATCATGCCCGATCCCATTCTCGTGGGACGCAATGCCTCCAAGATTGAGGCTCTTGCCAAGCGTGCGGGCGTAAGTCGCTTCACCACCAATCTGGATGAGGCCCTTGCCGATCCCTACAACCAAGTATATTTCGATGCTGCCCTTACCAACCTTCGTGCGGCAGGCGTCAAGAAGGCCATCGCCGCCGGAAAGCATATCTACTGCGAGAAACCCTCGGGTGCCACCACCCAGGAGGCCCTCGAGCTGTACGACCTCGCCGTCAAGGCGGGTGTGAAGCACGGCGTGGTGCAAGACAAGCTCTGGCTGCCGGGCCTGCTTAAGCTCAAGTACCTGATCGACAGTGGCTACTTTGGACGCATCCTGAGCGTGCGCGGTGAATTCGGCTACTGGGTGTTCGACGGATTCAACCAACCGGCTCAGCGTCCGTCGTGGAACTATCGCAAAGAAGACGGCGGCGGCATCATCATCGATATGCTATGCCACTGGCGCTATGTGCTCGACAAGCTCTTCGGTGAAGTGAAGGCCGTGAGCTGCCTCGGTGCCACCCACATCCCTGAGCGTGTCGACGAAAATGGCAAAGTGTACAAAGCCACCAGCGACGATGCGGCCTATGCCACCTTTGAGCTCGAAGGCGGCGTGATCGCCCATTTCAATTCATCATGGTGCGTGCGCGTGCGCCGCGACGATCTGCTTACGCTGCAAGTTGACGGAACCAAGGGCTCGGCCGTGGCCGGTCTTCGCAACTGCGTGACCCAGCACGACGGCAACACCCCGATGCCGACCTGGAATCCGGACATCGACAGTCCGATCAAGTTCTTCGAGGGGTGGGAAGAAGTGCCCAACCGCCAAATCTTCGACAACGCCTTCAAAGCCCAGTGGGAGCTGTTCCTCAAGCACGTAGTGCGCAACGACCCCTTCCCCTGGGATCTCAAAGAAGGCGCCAAGGGCGTGCAGCTCGCCGAAGCCGGCCTTGAGAGCTGGGAGAAGCGGGCGTGGGTGAATGTGGAGAAACTGTAGAGAAGGTTGTTCGGCTGACTCCTCGCCTTCGGCACACGATAATACAAGGTTGTTCGACTGACTCCTCGCCTTCGGCAAACAGTGATGCAAGGTTGTTCGACTGACTCCTCGCCTTCGGCAAACAGTGATGCAAGGTTGTTCGACTGACTCCTCGCCTTCGGCAAACAGTGATGCAAGGTTGTTCG
>CAYZWQ010000083.1:691-11877 GCA_964481355.1 uncultured Chitinophagales bacterium | reverse complement strand
ATCTCAAGATCGGGTGCCAAGGTACGGAGCGCCACATCGAAGCGTATCTGGTCGTTTCCGGCTCCCGTCGAGCCGTGTGCAACGGCAGTGGCTCCGATCTCACGTGCATACTGGGCTATGAGCAACGCCTGGATGAATCGCTCTGACCCGACACACAAGGGGTAGGTGCGGTCTTTGAGCACATTTCCCATGATGAGGGGCACAAAGATGCGGTCGTACAGGTCCTGCATGCCGTCGAGGGCCGAGAAACTGTCGGCCCCATAGTCATATGCTTTCTTCTCGAGAGCCTGCGCCTCATCGGGAGGCATTCCGATGCAGTCGACGGTTACGGCGTGGACATCAGCCTCAAATTTTTCCTTTAGGTAGGGGATGCAAAAGCTGGTGTCGAGCCCCCCACTGTAGGCTAGTACGATTCGTTGCATGGAAAGTGATTGAGATGACATGAACGGTTGATGACAAAAAAAAAGGCGGATCGTGAGATTCCGCCTCTAAATACATATACGGTTGCGCATCGATTCAGGACAGAATATCTCCGATGGACATCTTGAGACGTCGGATCACGAAGCTTCCGTCAATGATTGAAGTGTTGCACATTTTCGAAAATTACCCTGATTTAAGGAGTCATGCAAGGGCGAATCTGTCAACCAGCCGGCTGAAACACATCGACGAGGAACATGATGTGGTCTGCAAGCGGTTTTCCGATCAGATCGGCCCCATGTTGGATATCTTCACGACTCACATTTGCAGCGAACCGTGCGTCCTTGAGCTTTTTTGTGACCGATTTTGCGGTCATGCCGACGAATCCCTCAGGCCGCATGAGCGACACGGCATGCATGAATCCCGACAACTCGTCGCATGCATAAAGGTACCTCTCCATTTCCGTCTCAGGGTGCTTGCCAGTCCGCTCGGGTGCATGCGAGAGGATGGCGTCGAGAATTTCGCGACTGTAACCGGCCGGCTCGAGGATGTTGTTGACGGCGTGGTTGGGATGCTCGTCGGGCCATGCCTCCCAGTCGAGATCATGCAACAATCCGGCCACATACCAGTCTGCCACCGTCTTCGCATCCTTGCCCAAGGCGACCGCGTATGCTTGGGTAGCCTGTGCCACCATCCGGCAGTGGTGCCTTAGAGCATCGTTCTTTATGTAGGTTTCGAGCAGCTGTTGTGCATGTAAATGGTCGGGGTGCGTCTTCTCGGTCATGGGCTGTCTTCCTCAGAATGTACATGGGTTAAACGGTCGGGATGCTTTGCGCCTTGAGTTTGGACGGTCAACTCGGCCTTGAGCAAGTCTGTATCCCACTCAAAACGGCGATTTCCGGGTTCCTTTCTGTAGCTGCACCCTTCGACCGAACATATGGAGCAGCACGCCGTGAAACAAGGCTCGGTATGGACGATCACCTCAGAGGGCTCGTCGAGCATATCGTGCAACGCGTCATGTATTGCATGCTCTTGCTCGTGCGTCTGCTCGAGCGTCCAATAAAAGGGCATGATCAAATGGAAATCGATGCGGACCAACGATCCGCTCCTCCAAGCGCGAAGACGGTGGGGTGCTATCCACCCCGGCTTCCTGGTTGCTACCAGTGCCGCCGTAATCCGGTCGAGCAATTCGGGATCGGCCTCATCCATCAACCTGCCGACAGACCGGCGCACGATCTGGTAACCGGACCGAAGGATCCAAAGGCCGACTAAGATGGCAAACAAAGCATCAAGCCAATCCAATCCGGTAAGGAGTACAAGACCAATCCCAACAATGATGCCGGCGCTGGTCCATGCATCGCTCAAAATGTGGCGACCATTGGCAATGAGCGCCTCCGAATGGCTTTTCTTGCCTGACTGCAGCAGGTAGAGGCCCAAAATCAAATTTACGAATCCCGCGCCGGCAACCAGGAGCAATCCCATATCCATGTTGTCGAGCCGTGCCCCCCAGATCAGGGCCTGCACCGAATGGATGACGATGGCAAGTCCGGCAAGCAGAATCATGGCACCCTCTGCCCCGGAACTGAAGAACTCTATCTTCCCATGACCGTAAGGATGGGTGCCGTCGGCCGGACGCGTGCTCACCCATATGGCGCCTATCGCCATGAGGGCCGTGGCGACGTTGATCAACGACTCGAGGGCGTCCGACATAATCGCCGACGATCCGGTCGAATACCACGCCCACATTTTCACAACGCTCAACAGAAGGCCAACGACCAGCGATACAAATGCAGGGCCTCTCTTGGCAACAGATTCGGACGCAGTATGTGTCGGAGCTACGGACATGCATCAAAATACCGCTTTGTAAAAAATTATTCGGAGTTGTTTTGCGGTTTTAACAAAAAGCTCTATCTTTGATTCATGATAGTGATCCAAGTGATCACTTTTTGGTTTGATTTATTTTTTAGCAATTGCTAGACGAGTGTTAAGCGTGAAAGCGCAAAAGAAACTCCTACGCATATAGGAACATGAACTGTTAAAAGGGAGTGTGATAGCTCTCTTTTTCGTAATCGAGAAAGAATACATGTTCCTCCAAACCATCTTAAAAAAGCCGACCCTGTGTCGGCTTTTTTTTTTGCATATCTCCGATGACCCGGATGTGTGTATCTTTGCAGCTCCTCATCAACCAAACCTAATTCGACCCCGTCTGATGCCTTCGATCCCCATCAACGTAATGGCTCCCTTGTATGTGCATGAGTCGGACATGGGCCAGTTCAGGACAGACTTGGATCTGGCAAGGGCGGCGGGCGTGCAGGCTGTGACAGTCGACGTGTGGTGGTGTCTGGTTAAAGCCTCCGGCCAGGATAGCTACGACTGGGCATATTACGACAACATTTTCGACGCGATCATTCAGGCCAGGCTGCGCATCGTCCCGATCATGTCGTTTCACGAGTTTGGGGTCGACGAATTCAACGAGGAGAACGTGCCCATCGGACTGATACCCGATTGGGTATGGAATCTGTACGATGGACGTCCGTACATGGGCCTTTATCTCACCAAAGAGGACCTCCGCTACCGAAGCGAAAACGGCAACACGTCGACGGAGGCCATCTCGCTTTGGGTCGACAGGCTCTTCATGGGCGAATATGTGTCCTTCATGAAGGCTTTCGAGAAAAAGTATGCCCATTTGGCGGCCAACATTGACGAAATCAACATCAGTTGCGGCCCCACGGGCGAGCTACGCTACCCATCCTACAATTACCACGACCGTTGGCGATATCCCCACCGCGGCTTCCTCCAGTGCTACTCCCGTCCGGCAGTGATCGATTTCAGGGAGAACATGATCCGGAAGTACGGCTCAGTGGCAAACGTCGGACAGGCCTGGGACCTTTACCTGGCCAACGAGCACTCGATAAACCTCCCCGACAGCACCGACGACTTCCTGTGGTATTCGGCATATCGCACCACATATGGGATGGATGTCTTCGAATGGTACAACTTGGCCCTCATCAACCACGGGAGAAGGATGGTGCGGGCCGGAATTCAAGGGTTCGGCAAGCAATTCAGGCACATCCCACTCGGCATTAAAATCCCGGGCGTGCACTGGAACATCGCCCACCCGCACATCCCACGCATATCGGAGATCCTCGCCGGGGTGATCAACACCCACATCGACGAGGGATCGATGGCAGCCGGACACGGATATGCGCCCATCATGAAGATCTTGTCGGAAGTGGCCGACGAACGTGAAGTCATCTTGCACTTCACCTGCCTGGAGCAGGACAACCGCGACTTAGACAAGGGCCTGTTCGCTTATTCGCGGGCCAAAAGCCTCGTCACGTGGGTCGCTGAGGAGGCCCATCGGCAAGGTGTGACCATCAAGGGAGAAAACGCGATGGGGCTCACATCCGACGAGGCGAACGAGTGGGACCGCATCGAAAGCGCCCTCACGAATCCGGATGCGCCCTATCAAGGCTTCACCCTGCTGCGATTGCAACAGCTGCGCCACTCGCCCCACAGCCTGAGGCGAATCTCCGAACTGGCGAGAACCATTTAAAAAACCACTGAATACACTGAAAAAACAGAAAAGTAGGTCTCACATCGCCTGTTATCACCAAATTTCATCTTCAGGTGAACATCGACTTCAGTAAGAATCCTTCCATCTCAGTTATTCTGTGTTTTCAGTGGTTTTCCAAAGTCTCGATTACAACGACATGAAGGTCTGGAACATGGTCCACGGCGACTTGATGTCGGAATATTGGATGTTCTTGATCGTGTTGCGGGTTACGTAGAAAATCTTCGGATAAGCGTTCGTCAGGCGAAGAATGTCGGCCTGCGGGATCTGCTTGATCTCGAAGTTTGGCTGGAAGCGCTCGACGTACATCGGCGTTCCCTGTGCACCCTGAACCACGACACCGTAAATTTCGTCCACAAGGCCGACTTCCTTGTAGGCCTTCACGTTTTCGGTGGCGTCCCAGCAGTGCGGACACGTCGGGCTGAACACAAATACGAGGTAGCGCTTGTTCTCCTCGAAGGTGCCGACGCTGCTCAATGCGGTCTGGCTGACGTTCTTGTTCAGAAGCGGGTCGTTGAGCGCCTCAAGCGAGCTCGAGGCGTTGGTGGCATTGGCACCGGCCGTGTTCACGACAGGATCAACGCTGGTCTGGCCACTCCAGATGCCGCTGACGAGGAGCGCGACGATCATCGACGCCCACTGCCACTGCTGCACCACACCGGAGTGCTTGATAGGGTTCTTCATGAGTAGGAATGCCATTGCGATTAGTATAAAATTACGGAGAAACGATACCCATGGTGGCGTGGACAGAGCCTCGAACGCACCAAAGCAACCACAATCCTCAACCCCTTCCACGAAGTGGCCGTAGGCAAAGCCCAAAGTGAAAATGACCATGGTCACCAGCGAAATCAAGGCCATGTCCCTGCTGCGAATAAAGAACAGCAGCATGAGCCCAAGGATGATCTCGAAAGTTGGAATGAGGATAGCCAGATTGGCCAATTTTTCCGGTATGCCATACGATACGACATCGGATACAAAGACGTGGGTTTCGAGCATCTTTCCGATTCCGGATATGATGAAAAAGAGACCCAGTATGAAGCTGATGGCCTTAGCGTAGGTTGGTTTGATGGTCATAATGAGGAATTGGTTGAAATATCGTCGTAATATCTGCCTAATAGATCAATTCTGCAATAAATCAAGGGAACACTTCGCCAATAATGGCTTTGATTTGGTCCACGTCGGCATCGGTGATCTGGTAGTGAAATGTGGCACGGATGATGTCGGGGCCGAACTGGGTCATGCCCACACCCCTGCTGCTGAACGCATCGAGAACCGCATTCGTATTTCCGTCCAACACCTTGAATAGGACGATGTTTGTCTGGACGGTGTCGAGATCAACTTGAAAGGACGTCGACTGGTTGATGGCGGCGGCAAACTCCTTGGCACGCCGGTGGTCGTGCACCATGAGCGGCCAAACGTTATCGAGCGCAAAATCGGCCGCAGCTGCCAGCAGGCCCACCTGGCGCATCCCGCCACCCCACATTTTGCGCGCACGTCGGGCTTTCTTGATGCGATCGCTGCTCGATAGGAGCATGCTGCCCACCGGGGCACCGAGACCCTTGCTGAAGCAGACCGAAATGGTGTCGGATATTCTCCCGAAAAATGCCGGGTCAACACCCGACGCCGTGATGGCATTCCAAATCCGGGCACCGTCCATGTGCACACTCAATTGGTGCTCACGTGCCACCGCGTGCAGCGCCTCGAGCTCCTCGCGGGTGTAGAATGCCCCGCCCCCCTTGTTGGTGGTGTTCTCCAACGACAGCACCGCCGAAATTGGGTCCCAGTCGTTCCTTGGTCTGACTGCAGCCTTCACCTGACCGGGTTCAAGCTTGCCGCGAATGCCCTTCAAAGGACGCAGTTGCACCGACGAGAGCAGGCTGGCGGCCGCCGTCTCGTAGTTGAACACATGACCGAGCTCGTCGATGATCACTTCCTGCCCCGGCTCGGTGAGCACATGGATGGCCAACTGGTTGCTCATCGTCCCACTCGGCACAAACAGGCCGGCCTCCATGCCGAACATGGACGAAACCCGAGCCTCGAGCCTGTTCACGGTGGGGTCTTCGCCGAACACGTCGTCACCGACGGGGGCTGCCATCATGGCCTGAAGCATGGCAGCCGACGGCTTGGTCACCGTGTCGCTGCGTAAATCGATCTTCGGCTCACTTGCCATAGGTGTAGAATCCTTGTCCGGTTTTGTCGCCCAGTTTTCCGGCATCCACCATTTTCACAAGAAGCGGACACGGGCGGTACTTGGGATCGCGGAAGCCTTCGTAAAGCACGTTCAAAATGTCGAGACAGACATCCAGCCCAATGAAATCGGCCAGGCGCAAAGGTCCCATCGGATGCGCCATGCCGAGCTTCATCACCTCGTCGACGTTCTCGGGCGTGGCGACACCTTCGTAGACGGCAAAGATCGCCTCGTTGATCATCGGCATCAGCACCCGGTTCGACACGAAGCCCGGTGCATCGTTCACGGGAACGGGCACTTTGCCGAGCTTGACGGATGCCTCGCGCACGGCTTCGTACACCTCATCGGACGTCTCAAGACCACGCACCACCTCCACGAGTTTCATCACCGGGACGGGATTGAAGAAGTGCATCCCAATTACCTGGGAGGGACGCTTGGTCACAGCGGCGATCTTCGTGATCGAAATCGACGACGTATTCGACGCAAGGATGCAGCCCGCCGGTGCCGCGGCGTCGATCATCGCGAAAATTTTCTTCTTAAGCTCAAAATTTTCGTTGACGGCCTCCACAACAAGATCGGCCTCTGCAACGGCGGCGGCCAAATCGGTGTGCGGATGAATGTTGGCGAGCGTGGCCGATTTCTGTTCCTCGGTGATCTTCTCCTTGGCCACCATTCTGGCGAGATTCTTGTCGATTGTGGCAATGGCCTTTTCGATGCGCGGCAGGTCGACCTCCACCAAGTTGACGACAAACCCGTTCTGCGCGAAGACGTGGGTGATGCCATTCCCCATGGTACCACCGCCGATGACGGTCACTTTTTTAATGTTCATGGTTCGCTCTGGATGAGTTGAGATGGGTAATAACAATTTTTTAGATGGCGTTCGAGCACTTCTCGAATGCCCTCACGTGCACGTATGAGCTGCATGGTGCCATCGATGCGCACCAACACCTCGGCCGGCAGACGGCGACGGTTGTACTCCGACGCCATCACCATTCCGTAGGCGCCGGCGTCGGCCAGCGCGAGCACGTCGCCCTCGTAGGTCTGCGGAAGCTCGCGGTTTTCGGCAAGCAAGTCGCCACTCTCGCAGATATTGCCGGCCAGCGTGTAAAGATGGTCGGCCGGCTTGTCGGCACGGCTGAGGTTCAAAACCTCATGGTGGGCGTCGTAGAGCACCGGCCGCACGAGGTGGTTGAATCCGGTGTCGCACCCCAGGTAGGTGCGCGGACCTTGGTCCTTCACGGAAGTCACCGTGGTGAGAAGAAGGCCGCTCTGGGCCATGACGTAGCGGCCCGGTTCGAAGAGGAACGTCAATCCACCGTTGCGGTGTGCCAACTCGTCGCGAAGCAACGGTTCTGCCAGTGTTTTGAACGTGTGCAGATCGAACTCCGCCTCTCCCAATCGGTAGGGAATCGGGAACCCACCCCCAAAATTGACCGTCTGCAGATCGGGAAACTGCCCGGAAATCGCCAGCAATTTTCGCATGGCCGTCATCAGGTTCTCCGGCTCCTTGATGCCGCTGCCGATGTGCACATGAATCCCCGTGATCTTGACGCCGTCAGCCCATGCAATGGCTAGCGCCTCGCCAATGGCGTCGATACGGATGCCAAATTTGCTGTCCTCATTTCCAGTCACGACCTTGCTGTGGTGACCGTCGCCGATGTCGGGCTTGATGCGGATCGAAACCGACGAGCCCGGGTAGCGCGAGGCGTATTTGCGCAGCCGGGACAGCGACCCTATGTTCAAAACGACCCCAGACTGGGCAGCATCGTCCATTTCGGCGTCGGTCATGTTGTTTTCGGTATAAAAAATGCGCTTTGGGTCGCCTTGGAACATGAGCCCAAGGTGCATCTCCTCGCTGCTTACCGTGTCGAATCCGAAGCCCGCCTCAGCAATTAAGCCCAAGAGATGTGGATTGTCGTTCGCCTTCATGGCATAAAGCCATGACACGGGAAGATCGTCGGCAAACAAGCCTGTGAGCATGGTGCAACGACGCTTGATTTCGGCCTCGCTGTACACGTACGTAGGAGTGCCGTGCTCAGCAGCAACCTTCAATAGCGTATGTGCGTCGAACGGTATGGAATAGGCCACTATAGATGGAACTCGTTGTATGATTTATGCCGACGATGCCGTAGTTTTGATACCAAAATAAGGCATTCCCGAGAAAAAGCCTTTCGTAATATTACCCGGACCTACGTATGCAGACCCTTCTAAAAGCGGTCTTACTGGTATTGTTCGTTGTGCTGTGCCTTGCGGCAATGGGCACCTATGTCACGTTCTACCGAGCCATGCCCGTTTATACGGGAGAAGTGGAGGTAACCGGCCTCAATTCCCAGGTCACCATCAAGTGGGACGACTACCAAGTTCCTCACATTTTTGCCGATTCGAACGAGGATCTGTACTTCGCAGTCGGGTACCTGCACGCACAAGAACGCCTTTGGCAGATGACCCTCTCCCAACTGTCATCAGAGGGCCGATTTGCCGAATTCTTCGGGCGTGATTGGCTCCGTTACGACAAGCATATCCGAACCATCGGCATTCCCGAGATCTCCCGAAATATTCTAAATTCGCTTCCCGCCGACGAAAAACGGAGGCTCGAATCGTATGCCGCCGGCGTGAACAGCTGGGTGAGGTCGAATCGCGAAAAATTGCCGCTCGAATTTGTGATACTCGACATCGATCCCATTGAATGGGAACCCCATCACAGCGTGGGAGCCTGGCGGATGTTTGGCTGGGAAATGAACGTGAGCTGGTGGGCGGAAATCACATACGGAAATCTTCGAAAGCGTCTCGGTGAGCCCGTCTGGAGGGAGTTGCTTCCCGACTACAGCGGCAGGTACACCCCGAGCGACATAATGACGGGTGACTCGCTTTCTGCCGATTCGATACCGACCATCAATTCGATTCCCGACACCTTGAACTTTTCTGCCAGTGGCAGTCGCACATCTTCCCTCTACAGAAGTGCAGAACAGTTCTTGCGCACAGACCGGGATCTGAGGCGGTTGATGGGAAACCGGTCCACTCTGATGGGAAGCAACGCTTGGGCAGTTTCAGGAGCCAGATCGTCAAGCGGATTCCCCATCCTTGCCGGTGACCCCCACCAAGGGTTGAGCCTGCCGGCCCGATGGTTCGAAATCCACATGAACCGTAACGGCCAAAATGTGGCAGGTGTCACCATCCCGGGCATACCCTACATTGTGATGGGCACGAATGATGCCATGGCATGGAGCTTCACAAACATGATGGCGGACCAAACCGATTTCTACGTGGAACGTCTTCTGCCCGGCAGTCCGGGGTACTACCAGTCAAACACGGCCGAAAGCGTGTCGTATGCGCCTATCCGCATAAAGCGAGAAATCATCCGCATCAAAGACAGCCCCGACGAGGTGATCACCATCCGTTACACGGACCATGGACCGCTCATCAATGACGTGCACGAAGATGCCGGACTTGCCACCGAAGGTGCACTGAGCATGCGGTGGTTGGGTGCCGAGACGAGCAATGAGCTGAGCGTGCTTTATGACCTGAATTGGATCGATCGGTTCGAGGCACTCCAGCCAGCCGTCCGACGATTTGGCGTGCCAGGCATGAACTTGATCTATGCAGATGTGTCGGGCAACATCGCGAAATTCCTGCTGGCTAGCATCCCTCAGAGAAACTATGACAACGTAGGATTCGCACGGGGCTGGGACAGCACGCATCGATGGACCGGCTTCGTGCCCTTCGACGACTTTCCGCATGCCGTGAATCCCGAATCGGGATTTGTGCTCGACGCAAACCAAAAAATCGAGGCTCCCTTTCATATTGGAAGCTTTAACGAATCCGATTCCCGTTTCAGGGTGATCGAACGCACATTGTCAAGTTCGGAGAGGTTGTCCGCCGAGCAGATGATGGCGCTGCAACTTGAAACCTTGTCGGAACACGCAAAGGTGATGACAGAGGCCATCCTTCCGGTTCTGCAACGCTCCCGCTTGAGCCCTGAGATGTCGGAGGCACTCAACTATCTTCTGAACTGGGATTATCGGTATGAGAATTCGGCCACGGCTGCAAGCATTTTGGAAGTGTTTTTCAGAACGCTCGCCGAAAAGACACTGATCGACGATCTGGGAGCAGAAGGTTGGGACAGCTTCATCCGAAACGACCAACTGCCCACGCGTGTGGTGAGCAACATGGTGAGGAACGACAGCCGCTTCTTCGACGACCGAAACACCCCGTCAATCGAAACGCGCGACACGATCATCGTTCGGGCCATGACGGAAGCCCTGAATTATTTGACCGATTCGCTCGGAACGGAACAGATCAACTGGCGCTGGGAGAACATCAATCAGTTGAAGTTCGAGTCACCCTATTTTGCGGCTTCTGCCGACACTCACAACCACGGGTATTTGAAACTGATCGTCACTTACATGCTCAACAGAGGGCCGTTCGGATCGCGTGGGCATACCACGAGTCCAATGAGCGGCCAATACGACTGGAGAAACCCATACCGGATTACCGGAGGAGCCACCTGGCGAAGGGTGGTCGACCTTTCAAACACCAGCCAAAGCTGGTCGGTCATTCCCGGCGGACAATCGGGAAATGCACTTTCGCCCGCATACGACAACCAGCTCGATCTTTGGTTGGAGGGTAAATATCGTATCTTCGAACACAACAGTGAAGTGCGTTTCCGAGACGACATGCCTCAGATGACGCTTAAACCGGGAAGTTGACACACGATGAAACGTTCATGGATCGGACTGGACGCCGGCGGCACTGGATCGACCCTGGTTGTGACGGACGATGACCTCAACGAACTTGTCAAACTCAAAGGCGGTGCCATCCAGGCCCGCAAAATGAAGCTGGACGACCAGATCTCCGTCATAAGCAGCTACCTTACAGAAATCGACTCCCTCATGGGGTTGTCGTCGATCGCGGGAATGGGCCTTGGCATTGCCGGCACCGGTCGACCGGACGAACGCATCGCCATCGAGACGGCATTGGCGCAGCTGTACCCCGGGCTGCCATGCAAGG
>CAYZWQ010000083.1:0-681 GCA_964481355.1 uncultured Chitinophagales bacterium | reverse complement strand
TTCCAGATTCAGAGGCGGCGCATATCGGGGCCTTTGCCAATGGTGACGGAATCCTCGTCATAACCGGCACAGGCAGTATCGTATGGGGTCGCTGTGGGCAAAATTGGCACCGCGCGGGTGGTTTCGGCTATATGATCGGCGATGAGGGCAGCGGCATGAAACTTGGCATGGAGGGTTTGTCGGCTGCAGGCTTGTCGTGGGACGGAGGCAAACACACAATTCTATGCAAACTTCTTGACGAACACCACGGGATCTCGGATGGGTCGTCGATGGTGAAAGCCGTGTACGACGCCGGATTCCAACCGAGTCGCGTGGCCATTCAAGTGATCGAGGCCGCCAATGCAGGAGACGAGGTATGCACGGAAATTTGCGAACGGCAATCCCGCCTGATCGCCGCCCAAGTTGAAATTGTGGCACTAAAGTTGCCTTCCGACTCGAGACGGATCGTATTGTGGGGTGGACTGCAGAAAAACGACTACTACAGATCATTGATGCAACATGCCATAGAGGACATCGTGGATGGCGTCCACTTCACAGTACCGGCCTACGAGCCGTGGGTGGGGGCCGCCCTGATGGCAAAAAATCGGGCATAATAAGTTGGTTCATTAGGTGCGTTGTAATATTTTGGATCGGGGATCGGGGATCGGGGATCGGGGATCAGGGATCGGGGATCAGGGATCG
>CAYZWQ010000082.1:0-12057 GCA_964481355.1 uncultured Chitinophagales bacterium | reverse complement strand
TCGCCGACAGCCTTGCGGCCGCTAAGAAAGCGGATGAGGAAAGAAAGAAGTTGGAGGAGGGCAAGACAGAGGATGGTGAGGATGAAGGTGCAAAAGAGAAGCAAGATGAAAAGCAGAAAAAGCCGGAGAAGTATTCACCGACCGAATTTCGGGTGATTGTCACCTACATCCGCGACATTCCGGATGGAACCATTTTATTGCGGGGTGCAAAAATCATCACGATGAACGGGGATGAAATCATCGATAAGGGCGACATCCTGATCGAACATAACCGGATTGCAGCCGTGGCACCGACGGGGGGCATCACAGTACCGTCGGGCACCAAGGAAATGGATCTGTCGGGTAAAACGGTGGTACCCGGCTTCGTCGACACCCATGCCCACATGTGGCCGGCTTGGGGACTCCACAAGACGGAGATCTGGAATTACGCCGTGAACCTCGCATACGGAGTCACCACCACACGCGACCCACAAACGGCCACCACCGATGTGCTTACCTACAGCGACATGGTTGACGCCGGAATGATGCCAGGTCCACGGGTTTATTCGACGGGTCCCGGACTCGGCTTCTGGGGTTACAACATCGAGAGTCTGGACCATGCCCGCAATGTGATGAAGCAGTACAGCGAGTACTACAATACGAAGACATTGAAAATGTACTTGGCAGGAAATCGCAAGCAGCGTCAATGGATCCTAATGGCCGCCAAGGAACAACAGATCATGCCCACCACGGAGGGCGGCTTGAACTGGAAACTGAACATGACCCAGCTGATTGACGGCTATCCCGGCCACGAGCATGCGTTCCCGATTTATCCTATCTACAGTGACGTCATCAAGACGGTTGCCACATCAAAAATGGCATATACTCCAACGCTTCTTGTAGCTTACGGTGGCCCATGGGCGGAGGAATTCTTCTACGCGAGCGAAAACCCATACCATGATGCCAAGTTGCGGTATTTCACCCCTTACACCGAGCTTGCCTCTAAGACCCGTCGCAGGGGTGCCTGGTTCATGGAGGAGGAGCACATCTTCAAACGCCATGCCGAGTTTGTGAAAGAACTGGTGCTGGCCGGGGGGATTGTGGGGGTCGGTGCGCACGGCCAGCTCGAAGGCTTAGGCTACCACTGGGAGTTGTGGGCCATGCAAGCCGGCGGCCTGTCTGCGCACGACGCACTCAAAGTCGCCACCATCCATGGTGCCAAGGCAATCGGCCTTGATCAAGATCTGGGTACCATCGAGAATGGAAAACTTGCCGACCTGGTCATTCTGGACTCAGACCCCATCGTTGATATCCGCAATACCAACAGTGTGCGCATGGTCATGAAAAACGGGCGTCTTTACGACGGCGGAACCCTCGACGAGATACACCCTTCGAGCCGGCCTTCGTTCAGGAAGTCAGATCCGTTGCTTCCAACGTCTGGTCTGCCCGGTAATAAAGATTGATGGTTCTTGCCGCCACTGACCGATCCAAATGCTGAGCAGAAAATTCGGTGGGATCATTTAACGTGCACATGAGTTGAATGCTCATGTGCACACCTGCATTCGGTTATCCACGTTGCTTTGTTCAAGTTACTATACTAATAATTAAATAGTTTTGATTGATCGGCAGTATTAGAGATATTTGCTGAATCAACATTACAAAATATATGTATCACAGACGGCTTAAAATCTGCAACGTAACTGCAAGAAGCGCAACATTGTATGAATCCTGTCCACATCTTGTTGGTCGAAGACAACGAAGGTGATATCCTGCTCACCACGGAGGCCCTCGAAGAAGGCCGGATATTGAATAAAATCAGTGTCGCCAGAGATGGAAAGGCGGCGACGGAATTCCTCTCGAAGACAGGCCCCTATACTGAGGTGGAAACGCCAGACCTTGTTTTGCTGGACATCAACCTGCCAAAAAAGAACGGCCTCGAGGTGTTGGAGTTCATCAAGACGAACCCCGATCTGAAGCAGATTCCTGTGATCATGCTCACTACATCGTCTTCGATGCGCGACATTGAGCAGTCGTACAGAAACTATGCCAACTGTTACATCACAAAACCGATCGAAGTGACGGAATTCATGGATGCCATAAGCCGCATCGAGGACTTTTGGCTGTCAGTTGTCAAATTGCCCAGCAAATAGGATGGAAGTTGGAATCCGATGAAAAAGGATAACCGAGATTATCACATACTGGTCATCGAGGACAACCCCGGCGATTTTATGCTGATACAAGAGTATCTCGAAGACAATATCCTGGCTCCTGAACTCGTGCATGTGCAAAGCTACAAAGAGGCATTCAATGCGTTGACCTCCCCCGACACCAAGCCATTTGACGTCATTCTGCTCGATCTTACTCTGCCTGACCGCAGCGGTGAGCCGCTTATCCACGAAATCATGTCGATAGGGGTACGAGCACCCGTCATCGTGCTCACCGGATACACGGACTTCGAGTTCAGTATTCGCTCAATGGGCATGGGAATATCAGACTATATACTCAAAGACGACCTGAACTCCTTCAGCCTGTACAAGAGCATCATCTATAACATCGAGAGGAACAGGACGCTCGCCAACTTGGAGGAATCGGAAAAGCGCTACAGCGACCTGTTTCATCTCAGCCCGATTCCGATGTGGGTGTACGATCTCGAAACGTTGGCTTTTTTGGATGTGAACGAGGCGGCCGTGAAGCACTACGGGTACTCGCAGGAAGAGTTCAGCGCCATGACGCTCCGTGACATTCGCCCGTCGGAAGATATCGCTTTGCTTGAGGACGCGGTCGGTTCCGTCAAGCAGGGCACCAACATGGCGACCCATTCCTATTACAGGCACAAGAAGAAGAACGGTGATGTGATCATCGTCGAAATCCAAAGCAATATCATCGAATACAAGGGAAAGAAGGCTGAAGTCGTGCTTGCCGTCGACGTGACGGACAATTTGATCTACATTAATGCCATCGAGAGCCAAAACCAGAAGCTTCGCGAGATTTCATGGATTCAGTCGCACGTGGTTCGAGCTCCAATTGCACGTCTGATGGGGTTGTCTGAGCTGATTTTGGAGCGTGATAACCGAGAAGACCAACTTGACGCCCTCGTGGGCCACATCGTCGATTCTGCCAACGAGCTGGACAACATCATACGCGAAATCACGGCTAAAGCTCAAGCGGCTAATATGGATATTCGACCGGACTTGGATGTGTCGAAGTTGAAGGGTTTTCTGTGACCCCGGCTCAACAGGCCATCAACCGTAATTCCAAGTGACGCCCCTTCCCTCCTCGGGATGCGGATATCGCCACGTAACGGCTCCTTGGTCGCAGGCGAACATGCAAGTTCCACATTCGATGCAGTCTTCGAACTGGAAATGCACCTTTCCAAGGTCGTCGAGCGTGTAACAGTTGGCAGGACACACATAGGTCGTGCATTTGTGGGGACATTTGGTGTTGCAGATGTCGGTCTCCACTTCGATGTGTGCCTTTGCCTTGCTCTTGCCTTGGTTACGGTAGTTCACCATACCCAGACGTTCGGCGATTGTGAGCTCTTTCATAGCGATCGGCCCCCTTTCAGGCCCAGTTTCAGTAATTCCAAATATGAACTGTGGCGTTTGACGGCACCTGCGAGCATCTTGCTTACTTTTGGGGTGGGTTGATTCCTGATGGTGAAGAACTCACGTCCAAAGTCGCATACCAGGGCCGGAACTTTGGTAAACATCGCCTCATTGTGCAAAAAGTGAACCGCACCTTGAAATGCACGCATGTCTTTCATCACATAGCTCGATTCAAGGTCGTCACGATACGTTTTGAGCGACGTACTTCCAAAGTCATTGCGTTCCTTGGCTTTGAGCGCCGTTTCGGCAGCGATGACTCCCGAGGCCATTGCATAGTCCATACCCTGTATTGCCTTGCCGCTGTTCATGAGCAAGTTGGCCGCCTCGCCGGCCACCATCACGCCGTCGGCATAAATTTCGCGTGGCATGATGCGCATGTCCCCCGTCGAGACGACGTGGGCCGAATATTCGGCAACTTCGCCGCCCCTTATCATATCGCGGACGGCCGGGTGCTTCTTGAACTCATTGAGAATGTCGTACGGTTTCTTCCCACTTTTGCGCAACTCAGCCAAACCAAGGACCAATCCAAGTGACACAGAATCACGGTTGGTGTACAAAAATCCACCGCCTTCCACGCCTTGGGTGGCATAACCCAGAAATTCGTTCGACATACCCGAGTCACCGTCGAGCTGGAAGCGGTCCTCAAGAACCTTGCGGTCGAAGCGAATGACCTCTTTGACGCCAGTGGCAACATAATCGGCAGGCACATACTGAGATTGCAGCCCAACCTGGCGGGTAAGCAGGTTGTTGACCCCTTCGGCCAGGATGACGCAATTGCTGTGAAAGACTTCGTCTCCGGCGCGGATGCCTATGACCTTGCCCTTATCATCTTTGACGAGCTCCTCGACAAGGATGTCGGTGGCGATGAAGCTCTCATCGGCGTATGGGCCTGCATCGATGGCTTCTTGCACCTTGCCTGCCAACCAGGCATCGAACCGGGCACGAAGCACCACGACACCGGTATAGGGTTTCTGCTTGAAATGATCCGACTTGAAGTCGATGGAAAACGATGATTCTCCATCCATGAACGTGAGCCGCCTGTGCGCAATGTACCGCTCGAAACCGGCATCTTCTTCGTCGAAGTAGCCCGGAACCAAGTCGTTGAGCTGAGTACCCCAAAGGACTCCACCCGAGACGTTCTTGGCACCGCTGAACTCGCCACGCTCGATGAGCAAAAATTTTGCCCCACCACGGGCCAGCGTGAGGGCGGCGCTCAGACCTGCCACCCCGCCACCGACAACGATACAGTCAAAGCGGTCATCCATGGCTGCTACAACGATTGCTCTAGTTTCTGTATGAATGCCGGCACAATCTTGTTGAGGTCGCCCACAATTCCGTAATCGGCAACCTGAAAAATGGGTGCGTCGGCGTCTTTGTTGATTGCTACGATCACCTTGCTGTTTGCCATGCCGGCGACGTGCTGGATAGCGCCCGATATGCCGATGGCAAAATAAAGTTGAGGCGATACAACCTTGCCCGTCTGACCAATTTGCAGCGTTGCGGGAAACAGCCCGGACTCGGTTACGGCACGGCTTGCGCCGACGGCTCCGTTGAGCATCGCGGCGAGCTTTTCGACCATCGCTTTGCCGTCTTGGTCCTTGATGCCACGACCGGCGGCCACGACGACTTCAGCCTCCGACAGATCCACGGTGCCACCCGACGCTGTCTTGACCTCTTTGAGGTCGACACGCATCGACGATGCGTCAAAACTGAAATCCATCGCTGTGACCGCGGGCGAGCCTGGCTGGGGCACGGCATCGTAGGAACCAGAGCGGACGCTCACAAGAGTGGTAGAAGCTTTCGAGATGGTTGATGCCAACACCTTGGACGCCATGACGGGACGCAATGCCTTCACACCGTCGGATGTGAGCTCGTAGCTTGAAACGTCCGGCAAGGCGGCCGCACCGGTACGCACGGCGAGGGCTCCCAAAATATCCTTGATGGCTTCGGTAGAGGCGAACGAGACCAGCATGGGCTGCTCCTTGGCAATCACGGCCGCGAGGGCCGCGCGAAGGGGCTCGCTCCGGTGGGCGTCGAACACGGCGTCGGCGACGGTGATGATTTCATCAGGCCCGTACTCCGATATGTCCGCGACAAAATTGGAAGCATCTGGATGGGCGATGACGGCCTTCAGAGTATGCCCGGCCGAAGTGGCGACGGCCCGGCTGCGACTTAAAACTTCGAGCGATGAACGCTTGATCTTGCCGTCCTGAATGGCAATGTAGGATAGTATTACACCCATGATGATTCCTTATAAAACTTTGGCTTCGTTTCTGAGAAGATCGAACAGCTGGGACGCAAGTTCCTCGGCATCGCCTTCAAATTTGCGTCCGGCCTTCCGTGACGGAACCGCTTCGTAACCGGCAACGACCGTAGTGGCAGCCTTTGTGTTCGGAGCAGCCACATCAATGACCTCTACGTTCTTCTTCTTTGAGGCCATGATCCCTTTCAGGCTCGGTATGCGCGGGTCGTTCATGTCGTTCGAGCAGGTGACCATGCAAGGTGTCGGCAAGTGGATGATCTCCTGCCCCGTGTCCCCCTGACGGGTCACGACCAACTTGCCAAGGGAAGCATCCCAGTGCATGCCGACGGCGTTCGTGGTGTACGGCAGGCCGAGGAGCTCGGCAAGCATGGATCCCGTCAGACCGGAGTCGGTGTCCTGCGACTGCTTGCCAACGGCAATGACGTCATATCCTTTCCCATCTAAAAAATCGGCCAGCACGGCGGCATAGGAAGCAGAGTCCCATCCTTCGTCTTCGGTGTGCAGATGAAAGCCCTGCTCCGCGCCCATTGCAAGGGCCTTTCGGATGGTTTCCTTTGCCTTGTCGGGCCCAGCCAGCACCACATCGACCTGACCACCCTCCTTTTCGGTGATGACGAGTGATTCCTCGACGGCTGACGCGCTGTAGGCGTCCAAAACGAGACGCTCGGCGTCCTGGCTGAGCACTCCGTCGCGGATATGGACGGGGGCCGTCACATCGGGCACCTGCTTGATGCAAACACAAAATTTTAACATAACGATGTATACGATTTATGGTACACCCAAAAAATAGGGACTGACTGCGTCTGTAAAAAACACAAAAAGGCTGCTCTTGTCTGTGGTGGGCAAGATACGAAATCAGCCCCTACAATTGGAAGCGCTTTTAGTCGGGTATGTCAAGCCCAGAGATTTCTTGGATAGACGCCGCCGTCCAACAGTGCATTCAGCGATGCCTGCACGATTGGCTTGTCTTCGGGATATGTAACGCCAAACCACGTGCTTCCGCCCTTCAGCACCGAAAATTTGCCGATTCCACTGTCGATGATATGCTGCACACCGAGCGGTATGAAGAATTCGGCGGACGTGCTGCCGGCATTGGCTTCAAGAAACTGGTCGAACAAGTCCTGTGTGACTTTGAAGTAGGAGGGCTTGAACCCCCAAAAATTCATCGAAACAGAATCCTTGGCACTTAACTCGTACTCAGTATCGCCCTCTCGGTGGACAATCTTGCCGTTAGACCTGCCAACTTTCAAGCGCTCCACAATTCCGGTGAGGTACCCGTCAGAATCCACTTCGCAGACTCCGCGCGACACGGTGCCATGGTCAGAAAGCACATTGCCAAGCTCATAGCCTACCATGGAGTGGTGGTTCGGGTCGGTGTTCGTCGACAGGAACTCCGCCATGCTCGCGAACGACTCCGGCCCGTAGAAATCGTCGGCATTGATCACGGCAAAAGGACCGTCGATCACGTCGGAGGCGCACAGAACGGCATGTCCCGTGCCCCAAGGCTTTACACGGTCATTGTTGCGGAACTGCTGTGCCACGAAGCGCTGGCCGTCCTGTATCGCAAACTCGTATGGAATCCTGCCCTGAAGGCCCGGAGCCACGATGCGGTCGACGGCGTCTTTGATGTCTTCGCGGACGATGAACAAAATCTTGCCAAATCCGGCCCTGATCGCGTCGTAGATGGAATATTCAAGGATGGTCTCTCCCGAAGGTCCAAAGCCTTCGATCTGTTTGATGCCCCCGTAACGGCTTCCCATGCCTGCGGCCAAAACTAATAATGTAGGTGTCTGCATCGATCTGTTTTGATTGTCTCCCTGTTTAACTATACTATCCGAAATCTTTAAGACTACAGATTCCAAACGGAGGCAATATACATGGTTTTGGGCTTTCTTGACTGGTCGATCGTGGCGGCGGTTTTTGTGCTCTCGATTGTGATTGGAGTTTGGACCTCCAGAAAGGCAGGGCGCAGCGCCGCAGACTTCTTCCTGTCGGGCCGGAACATGCCCTGGTGGCTGTTGGGGGTTTCGATGGTGGCAACTACGTTTTCTGCCGACACACCTAACCTCGTCACCGACATTGTGCGCAAGAACGGGATTGCAGGCAACTGGGCTTGGTGGGCGTTCCTGCTCACCGGCATGCTCACGGTGTTCGTGTACGCCCGTCTTTGGAGACGCTCGGGCGTGAACACCGACATCGAGTTCTATGAGATCCGCTACGGCGGCAAGCCCGCCGCCTTCCTGCGCGGCTTCAGGGCCCTGTACCTCGGGGTGTTCTTCAACATCATGATCATGGCCTCTGTATCGCTGGCAGCCATCAAGATTGGCTCGGTCATGCTCGGGCTCAGCCCGGTGCAGACCATTTTGATTGCATCGATCGTCACGGTGATTTACAGCTCTTTGGGTGGGTTGCGGGGCGTCATCTTCACCGACTTCTTCAAGTTTATGATTGCCATGGCCGGGTCGATCGGCGCCGCCTTTGTCGTACTGAACCTGCCTCAAGTCGGCGGACTCGACAACCTTCTGACCCACCCGAACGTTGTTCCCAAGCTCAACTTCTTTCCCGACTTCACCGACACCTCCACCTTGATCCCGCTGCTCATCATCCCGTTGGCGGTGCAGTGGTGGAGCGTTTGGTATCCGGGCGCCGAACCAGGCGGCGGCGGTTACATCGCACAGCGCATGCTTTCGGCCAGAAACGAACAGAACGCGCTTGGGGCAACCCTGTTCTTCAATATAGCGCACTATGCGCTGCGTCCGTGGCCGTGGATCATCATTGCACTGGGATCCGTGATCGTCTTCCCCGATCTGGCCTCCATTGCGACGGCATTTCCGAACGTGCCGGCCGGAACCATCAACGACGACCTTGCTTATCCCGCCATGCTCACCTACCTGCCAAGCGGACTGCTTGGCTTGGTCGTGGCATCTTTGATCGCCGCCTACATGTCGACCATATCAACGCACCTCAACTGGGGTTCATCGTATGTAGTGAACGACTTCTATGTGCGTTTTATGAATCCGCAAGCCACTGACAAACAACAGGTTGCAGTAGGTCGTATGTCAACTGTTTTAATGATGGCAGTGTCTGCTGTATTTGCGCTGATGCTCACGAACGCGCTGCAGGCATTCAACATCCTGCTTCAGATTGGCGCTGGCACCGGCCTCATTTTCATCCTCAGGTGGTTCTGGTGGCGCATCAACGCATACACCGAAATTACCGGGATGGTCGTGTCGTTTATTGTCGCGCTGTGGTTTGAGGTTTTGGGGCCATGGATGGGCTATGCGATGCCCGACGGCCACTGGAGGCTGCTCATCGGCGTCGGGATAACCACGGTCGCTTGGCTTGCGGTCACCTTTGCGACGAGGCCCGAGGAGGACCGCGTGCTCAAGGGCTTCTACGAGCATGTGGGTCCGGCAAGCATCGGATGGAAGCCCGTGCTGCGGCGTAACCCCGATATCGTGGAGGAGAAAGGCCAGTTGCCCTTCGAGATCCTGCTCATGGTCACCGGCTGCTTCACGATTTATGCTGCCCTATTCGCGACCGGATACTGGATCTACGGAAACACGGTTTCCGGCTCCGTCGCGACGCTCGTTGCGATTGCAGGAAGCTTGGTCATCTTGAGAAACGCGAAAAAGCTGCGGTTCAGATGAGTTAGTGGTTAGAGGTCTGTGTGCGGAAAATTGACAAGGGCCTTTTGCAAAACCACCCCGCAATCATTGTTCAGGGTCCTTCGCCGACATTTCGGGCTTTGCCCTCAATGTGTCAGCGAAGGACCTTCTTTATGCACCACACTAAAATACCTCAACAAGATCAGAATATTAAAGGAGGTTTTTAAAAGGCTCCAACTAATGACTTGTGATGAGTGTAAGAAAAAATTACTAGTCACTAGTTACTAGTCACTAATCACTAGTTAATTAAGTTAATTTACATTTCGGAACGATTTCACTACCTTGTCCGTCATGCATTGTAACCGCTTTTTTACATCTTGACAGACCAAATATCCCTATGGAAGTACTTTCCGGCAGCCAACTCTCTTTCGACTTGACCGAAGACCAACTGATGATACGCGATGCGGTCCACGACTTCGTTGAACGCCGCGTCGCCCCCACCGTCATGGAGAGGGACCACTCATGCGCGTTTCCGCACGACATCGTAGCAGAGCTCGCCGAAATGGGATTGATGGGCATGGTCCACCCAGAATCTTTTGGTGGCTCAGGTGCCGATTACGTCAGCTTTGCCCTCGCCCTCGAGGAGATCGCCCGTTGGGACGCCAGCCTTGCGCTCACGGTGTCGTCGCACACCTCACTGTGCTCCGGGCACATCGCGCTTGCAGGAAACGATGTGCAGAAGAGGAAGTATCTAACTCCGCTCGCCTCGGGCAAGACACTGGGAGCATGGTGCCTCACCGAGCCTAGCTCGGGCAGCGACGCCTCCGGCATGAAGACGACGGCCGTTCTCGATGGTGACGAGTGGGTGCTCAACGGTTCCAAGATATTCATCACCCAGGCAAGCGTCGGAGGGGTTTATGTCGTTCTTGCAGTGACCGACAAATCGCTTGGCACCAAGGGGATAAGTGCTTTCATCGTAGAACGTTCGACACCCGGACTGAAAATCGGGCCCAAGTTACACAAACTAGGCATGAACAGTTCCGACACGGCCGAAGTTTACTTCGAAGACTGCCGCATCCCCAAGGACAACCTGCTCGGCGATCTCAACATGGGCTTCATCGACACCATGAAGGTGCTCGACTCAGGCCGTATCGGCATTGCGGCCCTCTGTGTCGGCATCGCCCGCGGCGCCCTCGAAGAGTCGATCGCCTACGCGCAGGAGCGCAAACAGTTCGGCAAGCCGATCGCCGCATTCCAAGGCGTCAGCTTCAAGATCGCCGACATGGCCACCCAGCTCGAGGCGGCGCGTCTTCTCACGCTCCGCGCCGCCTGGCTGCGTGACCAAGGACGCCCCTTCTCGAAGGAATCCTCCATGGCAAAACTGTACGCCAGCGAACTGGCGACGCGCGCCAGCCTCGACGCCATCCAAATTCACGGCGGATACGGTTATACGAAAGAGTACCATGTCGAGCGCTTCCTTCGCGACGCCAAGCTTCTCGAGATTGGCGAGGGCACGTCGGAAGTGCAGCGCATCGTTATTGGGAAGCATGTGATCCGGTAATCGCCGCACAGCGGACGCTCTCCATGATGCAAGCCCGTCACCATTTGGAGGATGACATTCGTCGAATGGAGGCTGGGAGCTCCCACCTCGAGACCGACGCCGAAACGCGCGCCGAATACCGGCGCGTCGTGGCCAAGCACAGCGAGGACTACCTCTCGAACCTGTCGGATGGACTGGCCTACAATCAAGATGGGTATGGACCCGATGCGTCCGATGACTTGCTCAGGCCCGGCGAGCCGATACCCATCGAAAATCTGGTCAAGTACGTTGAAGACAGGGTGAACAAGCCCGGCATCAACATGACATCGGGCGGGCTCATGGGCTTCATACCCGGAGGGGGCGTGTTCGAGTCGGCCTTGGGAGACTACATGGCGGCGGTCGCCAACCGGTATGCGGGCATGTTCTACGCGTCGCCCGGCGCTGTTCGCATGGAGAACGCCATGATCCGATGGGCCGGCGAGATGATTGGGTACACCGGCCGTTTCGGTGGCAGCCTTACCTCCGGTGGGAGCATGGCCAACCTCACAGCCATCACCACGGCGCGTCACGCGATGGGGATACGCAACCGCGACGCCGAATCGACTGTGATCTACACCACAAAGCGCACCCATCACAGCGTATTTAAAGCACTGAAGGTGAGCGGGTTGCACGAGTGCATCGTACGCAAGGTCGATTTGGACGCCAATTACCGCATCGACGTTAAAAAGCTTGAGCAACAGGTCATTGACGACAAGGAAGCAGGTCTCAAGCCGTTTTTGTGCATCATCAACGCCGGAAGTACCGACATCGGTGCCGTGGACCAGCCCATCCCGGTGTCCAGAATCACCCGAGATCATGGCATATGGCTTCATATCGACGCCGCTTACGGAGGCTTCTTCACGCTCACCCGTTGGGGCAAGGAGTTCCTCAAAGGCATCGAGCTGGCCGATTCCGTGATCCTCGACCCGCACAAGGGGCTGTTCCTCCCCTACGGCACAGGGATTGTGCTCGTGAAGAAGGCTTCCCATCTCATAGACACCTTCAAGTACCACGCTTCCTACC
>CAYZWQ010000081.1:8458-12058 GCA_964481355.1 uncultured Chitinophagales bacterium | reverse complement strand
GGGTCAGTAACAACTGCCAGACAAAAAAGAAATAATGTGGCTAGCCACGGGTAATGGTCTGGTCAAATTCCATAAAAGGACGGGTGATTACGAACGGTTTAAGATAGAGCCCGATAAGAGTGGAGCCCCAAATTCCGCCAACCTGCTTCACAGCGTCGTACGCGATCCCGAAAACGGCGATGTGCTTTGGATTGCCGGTCCCGGAACAGGACTGGCGCGTTTCGATATCAACACCGGTGATTTTACGCGTTATCGCCATATCCCGACCGATGCTAACAGCCTTCCGGATGATTTTTCCCAGTCGCTGTTTGTCGACCGCTCGGGTACCATGTGGATTGGTCACACAACCGAGGGCTTAAGTTCATTTAATCCAGCAGCCGTCAAGTTTTCGCATTATCGCAATAGTAAAGAAACGGATCAGAGCCTGGCACCCGGTTTGGTTTGGGCGCTCTACGAAGATAAGGATGGATCATTGTGGGCAGGTACCGAAATGGTCGTCGGTGGAGGCACGGTCACCCATTTTGATGCCGAATCGCGGCGAATTTCCCGTTTCCGGCACAATTCGAACGAGCCGGCATCGCTTCTTCCAGGCATTATATGGGGTTTCGCAGAAAATGAAGCCGGAGCGCTGTTTGTCGCCGGAGACGGAGGCCTCAGCCGATTCGACCGCTCAACTGGCCGGTTTACCCACTATCTGCATGACAAGACGGATGAGAACTGGGGTCGGAACAACATCATCACCATCTTGCCCTCTGCGAAGGATGCAAACAAATTATGGGTGGGAAGCTTAGGGGGCTTGGATGTTTTTGATACAGTAACAGAGAAGTTTATCCGTGTACCTCTATCAATGGATGATCTGGAGTATGACCCAGCGGTACTGAGTTTATTTGAGGACCAATTCAATACACTTTGGCTTGGGAGCCCCCTAGGCTTGGTTCGATACGATACCATCAATGGGGCGGAATTGGTTTCTTCCTACGATCCGCTTGACCCCTCCACCATAAGCGGCAACGAAATCGAAAGCATCCATGCACGCACCAGGGAACCTGATGTCTTGTGGTTGGCGCCGTTCAATAGGGGGTTGAATCGATATGACATAAAATGTGGCACTGTCAAACACTACACCAAAGAACACGGGCTACCAAGCAACACGGTATATGGAATCCTTGAGGACAGTTTTGGCACACTTTGGTTGAGCACGAATGCGGGAATAAGCAACTTCGACCCCGAAACGGAGATATTTCGCAACTATGGCTTGGATGAAGGTTTGATTGAGCTTGAATTCAATCAGAGCGCCTTAGCCAAAGGCAGAGATGGGATGATCTACTTCGGCAGCGCCCGTGGGGTTACCTCTTTCGTGCCCGAGCAGTTGCATGTCAATCTGGTTCCGCCGCAAGTCGTCATAACCGGATTCAAGCTCTTCAACAAGCCTGTTGCTGTTGGGCCTGATTCGCCTCTAACCAAGCCGCTTTCAGAAGTCAAGGAGATCACGCTCAAGCATGATCAAAACGAGATTGCATTCGAGTTTGTGGCGCTCCATTTCGCCAATTCAGCCAAAAATGTCTATGCGTACAAGCTAGAGGGATACGACCAAGACTGGGTGCAAGCCGGCACGCAGCGATTGGCCACCTACACGAATCTATCGCCGGGATCGTATCAATTTCGGGTAAAAGCGGCAAATGCCGACGGGATTTGGAATGATGAGGATGTGTCCGTCACAGTGACCGTTTTATACCCGTGGTACAGAAGCCTCTGGGCGTACAGTTTGTATATGATGCTATTCGTGGGCGGCGTTTTTTCGGTCGACCGATTTCAACGCAAGCGGCTGCTTCAGAAAGAACGCGAGGAAGCCAGGGAGAAGGAACTCGCACAAGCCAAGGAGATCGAGCAAGCCTATATCAATCTCGAAGCTGCACACGAAAACTTAAAGTCAGCCCAATCCCAGCTCATCCAACAGGAAAAGCTCGCCTCATTGGGTCAGCTCACCGCCGGGATCGCCCACGAAATCAAGAACCCGCTGAACTTCGTGAACAACTTCTCGAATGTAAGCCTTGAGATGATCGACGAAGCCAAGGAAGAGTTGAGCAAAGCAGAAGATCCTGCTCTTGCTCTTGACGTTGCTCTTGTTTCTGACATCCTTGCCGACATCAAGCTGAATCTGACCAAGATCCACGAGCACGGCTCGCGCGCCGACGGCATCGTGAAGTCCATGCTTCAGCACTCGCGCGGCGGCTCGGGCAAGATGGAGCCCACCAACCTGAACGCCTTGGTCAAAGAGTTCACGAACCTCGCCTATCACGGCATGCGCGCCGGCAAGGACCCGATCGACGCCGAGGTCACTCTCGACCTCGACGAAACCATCGGGGAAATCCCTCTCGTGTACGAAGACTTCTCCCGCGTGATCTTGAACATCTGCACGAATGCGTTCGACGCCATGCGGGGATCCGGGATCGGTGATCAGGGATCGGCCACTACGCCGAAGGCGTCTAACTTGATAAATAGCGGGGCTGTCATCCCGACGGAGTCGGGACCTTCACAGAAGGTGACTAACGGAGCTGTCTCGAATGAATTGATGGACCTATCGCAGGTGAAGAGGGGCGCCCACCTGCAAGTCCGCACACGCCGCGAAGGCGACCGCATCGCCATCGAAATCGAGGACAACGGTCCGGGCATCTCCGACTACATAAAGGACAAGATCCTCCAGCCGTTCTTCACCACCAAGAAGGGCACGCAGGGAACAGGTTTGGGGCTCAGCATCACCCACGACATCATCAAAGCGCATGGGGGCGAGCTAAAAATCGTCAGTAGTACCGATCCAACAAACTCAGGATCAACATTCACTATCGTGTTGTGATGGAATTTCACGAGCATATTCGTGGTTTCGGTAAAGGCACAGATTAATTAGACATCAACACGTTATGCTAGCCATGATTGGACTCATCGCCATGCTCACATCAATCCCTGCCGACCCTCAGCCAAAAACGGAACTTGCCACCTTCGGCAACGGATGCTTCTGGTGCACTGAAGCCATCTTCCAGCGTGTGAAGGGCGTAGTGCGCGTCGAGTCGGGTTACAGCGGCGGGCACGTCGACAACCCGACCTATAAACAAGTAACCACTGGCACCACCGGTCACGCCGAGGTGCTTCGCATTGAGTTCGACCCCAGCATTGTCACCTACGAAACCCTCCTCGAGGTGTTCTGGCACACCCACGATCCCACAACCTTGAACAGACAGGGCGCAGATGTGGGACCACAGTACCGATCGGCCATCTTCTTCCACAACGAGGCCCAAAAGATCAAGGCATTGGCCTCGAAGCACAAGACCGAAGAAGCCAAGCTCTGGAAAGACCCTATCGTGACGGAGATTTCTCCATTGATCAATTATTTTCCGGCCGAAGACTATCACCAGAACTACTTCAACAACAATCCCAACGCCGGCTACTGCAACTACGTGATCGCGCCGAAGGTGAAAAAGTTCAAGGAGCAGTTTCCTGAGTTGCTGAGCGACAGGTACTGATGCCGAGCAAAGCGAGGCATCTTTTCATTTTACGAGCAAAGCACTGTCATTCTGAGCTGACACGTTGAGCGAAGCGAAACGT
>CAYZWQ010000081.1:2692-8358 GCA_964481355.1 uncultured Chitinophagales bacterium | reverse complement strand
CGGCGAAGGACCTTCTTCAATTTGCGAAGCGAAACGTCGGCGAAGGACCTTCTTCAATTTGCGAAGCGAAACGTCGGCGAAGGACCTTCTTCCCCCGATGCTCCGATGCTCCGATGCTCTTGATGCCTTGCCCCAACTTCCGTATCATGAAAGACTTGCAATTAACACAGTTCATGTCTTTCATTTATGATCCACATCCAGACCCCTGACACCTCCTGGGGCCGGCTTGCCGCGCAGATTCACGATTTCCTCAAGGCGGATCTCATCCACCTCACACTCGACGGTCGCCACGTCTCCGGGTTTCGAAGCCCCGATAGCAAGTGCCTGTGGATCCGCGACCATCAGGACATCACCCGCGGCGCCCGCTATTTCTTCGCCGACCTGAAGAGCACGGTCGAAGCTTTCGCAGCCACGCAGACCATCGACGGACGCATCTTCGACAACGTGACCACCACGCCTGAAACCAAGACGGGCGAGCGTGAGAACTGGGAGAAATGGGTGCGTGTTCAGGTTGAGGCCGATGTTGAATACCGTTTCGTGAAGGCGGCCTATATCGCCTGGCAGTCGACGGGCGACGATGCGTGGATGGAGCGCATGATTCCGCACATGGTTAAAGCCCTCCGCTATTGCATGACCCACCCCTGGCGTTGGGACGAGCAGCACCAACTGGTGAAGCGCGCCTACACGATCGACACCTGGGATTTCGACTACACCGCCGGACGTGCCCCATGGCTCAACTTCGACATCACGGAACACACCTTCTGGGGCATCTTTCACGGCGACAACAGCGGCATGGTCGAAAGCAGCCGCATGCTTGCTGCCATGTATGCCTACGTCGGAAACGACGAACAAGCCACCTACTGGCAGGAAGTGGCCGACGGCATCCGCGAGCGCGCCAATAAACTGCTGTTCAACGGACGCTTCTACACCCACTTCTACAAGCTGGTACCCGTAACGGTGCCGGGCGTTGACGAAGCAGAGCAGCTCAGCCTGAGCAATCCGATGGCCATCGTCCGAGGCATGGCAACCCACGACATCGCCGTGGCCGTAATCCGCGAATACCAGCGCCGCGCCGAGGAGACCGGCGTTTTCGCACCATGGTGGGGTATCCATCCGCCGTTCCCAGACGGCAGCTTCGGCGACGAGAAGCTCATCGGCGGCGCCTACATAAACGGCGGCATCTTCCCCATGAGCGGGGCCGAGCTGGCCTTGGGCGCCTTCGAGCACGGATTCGAAACCTACGGTGTCGAGCAGCTGCGCAAGTACCAGCAGATCGTGTTCGAAACCGGGCAGACCTTCCTTTGGTACTTCCCCGACGGGTCGCCAAGCACCGAAGAGACCTCCACCAGCCCCGATGCATTGCCCACCGACGGATGGGGGTCGTCGGCCATGCTGATGGCCTTCACCGAAGGTCTCGCCGGCATCAAGGACCTCGGTCGTCTGTTCAGCCATGTTCGACTTGCGCCACGCTGGCTTGCCGCTGAACAGGACGACGCCGACATCACCCTGGGTTACGAAGCCTCAGGCGCCACGTTCGGCTATACCTTCAACCATACTCCTGAAGGTCGCGAAATCACCGTCGACATCCGCGCCAACGACAGCCTGGTGGACCTCCATCTGCTGCTGCCTGATGGTGCGCGTCCGCACGCCGTAGAGATTGACGGGCAGTCGGTGCCTTTCGATCACGTCAGCATCCAACACAGCTCCTATGTGGACGCATCCCTCATGGTTCAGGATAACGCATCGGTTCGAGTTACCTACCATTGACAACTGATTGACGCCGACCCGACGGCCGGTTGCCAACACCACCCTTTGTTCGGAGATTTGATATGCAACGCAAGAACTTCATCCAAACCCTCGCAGCAGGAACCGTCGGACTCGTCGGCGTATTTGCCGGCGGCGCAAAATCGGCACCCGAATGGAATCCGGCCTCGTTCAATGGGTCAGAGTCCGACTTTTGGGCCATGGTGCGTAGGCAATATCCATTGCGAGCTGAACCGGTGTATTTCAACACAGGTGGGTTGGGGCCTGCGGCTTACAGCACCCTCGATGCGTTCAACCGAACTGTTACCGAGCTTCAGACCATGTCGGAGACCGGTCATGGCAGGTTCGCTCCAGCCCGTGAGACGATGGCCACCTTCTTGGGAGTGAAACCCTCAGAGATTGCCTTCACCCGCAACGCCACCGAGAGTAACAGCATCGTGGCGGCCGGGCTCGAGCTCAAAGCGGGGGATGAGGTCATCTTCGAAAGCCACGCTCATCCAGGTGGAAGCTTCCCGTGGCTCAACCTGCAGAAGGCCTTCGGCATCAAGGTGAAAGTTTTCGAGCCTTCGAACAAGAGCATGAAGGAAAACTTGGATCGTATCGAGGCGCTCATCACGCCGCGCACCAAGGTGATCCAGGTCAGCCATATTACCGCTCCGACCGGTATCGTCTTCGACTGCAGGCAGATTGCCGCGTTAGCCCATAGCCGCAATATTTGGTTTCACGTGGATGGCGCCCAAAGCATGGGGATGATCCCCGTAAACCTGCGCGACCTCGATTGTGACAGCTACGGCACAAGCGGACACAAATGGCTGGGCGCGCCCCACGAAACGGGCATCCTCTATGTGAAGGAGGAGCGCCTCGATGAGGTCACTCCAATGCACATCGGCGCGTACTCTAATCAAGAATATCGCCTACCCGACCTGTTCACTTATACGCCGACGGCCGTCAGATACGAATATGGAACTCGCAATGCCGCCACGGTGGTGGGCATGGCCGCGGCTGCCGATTTCCAGACACAGATAGGCCGTGAGCGCATCGCAAAGTACGGACACCAATTGGCGTATATGTTGCAGGAGGGTATCCGACGCATCCCCAAAGTGGAGATCTTGACACCCGAAGACCCCAACATGAGGGGATCCATGACCACCATCCGCCACGCCGAGGTGCCATGGGACAAGCTGAACGCGCACTTCGGGGCAAACAAATTGCGCACACGCGTCGTCACCGAAGAGAATCTGAATGCCGTGCGCATCTCGACCCACGTGTTCAATAACGAAGAACACGTGGAGCGGGTGCTCAAAGCACTTCGCGAGCTAGTTTAGTCGTCTTCGCCTACGCGGAACGAAACTTTACAAATCACTCCGTAAGAGATGATCTTGCCGTCTTTGACGTGCACTTTGGTGTCTTTGACCCAGACGGAGTCGATATTGCGCACCGTCTTCGACACTTCTGTTACGGCGTTTTGCAGTGCGTCCTCTATTCCTTTTTCGGAGGATGCGATCACTTCGATCACTTTCACAATTGCCATGATTGGCTCCTTTCTTCTATGTTCAGCACGCGTGCGTGCTTAATCAATGTACTAATTCGGAACTGACTATTCCGGAATATGTTCCGATGCATGGTAATTCGTCTATCGGTATGACGGTGATTTTAATGTCGCAAGTAAACAGCGTCAAGGATCCACATTCTAGGTTTCGCATCCAAACACTTCAAGCTCTACGGTTTGGCTTGCCATTTGATGGAGAATCTCCGTTCTTTGACTGATGGATTTTGCACAGGATTGGATTGAAAAATTACTGATCAATGCCGGCTTCGCCGCGTCGGGCGTGCCGTATATGCGCCTGTTCATCATGTTGCTGGTGCTGGCAATCTTGTCGGCCATTTTGTTTTATGTGACGCGTCGAATCATTATTCGGGCACTTTACAAAGTCTTCAAGAAGACTTCCTTCACCTGGGATGACCTCTTCGTCGAACACAAGGCCTTCGACAACTTGGCGCATGTGGTTCCGGCGTTGGTCGTCAAGGTATTTGCGGAGCTGATCTTCCGTGACTTCGAGAACGCCTTGCCGGTCGTCATCAAGCTGACCGACGCCTATCTGATCGTGGCTGGCTTGGTGATCGTTCTGGCTGTCCTCAAAGTGTTTGAATACGTGGTTGCAAAGTCACCCGTGTTTGCCGACAAGCCCGTGGCGAGCTATTTCCAGCTTGCACGCATCATCCTGTATGTGACCTGCGGTGTGTTGGTTTTCTCTGTGCTGCTGGGCAAGTCGCCGCTCTATTTCCTGAGTGCTTTTGGTGCGATTTCGGCCATCATCCTGCTCATCTTCAAAGACACCATCCTGGGTTTGGTGGCCAGTGTCCAGATTTCGTCGAACGACATGGTGCGTGTAGGCGACTGGGTTGAAATGCCCAAATTCAACGCCGACGGCGATGTGGTTGCCATCAATCTGAACACGGTGAAGGTTCAGAATTTCGACAAGACCATCACCACTATTCCCACGTATTATTTCATCACAGACAGCTTCAAGAACTGGCGGGGGATGCAGGAAAGCGGCGGGCGTCGCATCAAACGATCTTTGTACGTGAACGTTAGGTCAATCCGGTTCGTCGATCCCGACACGCGTGAGCGCTATAAAAAATACCAACTCATTACCGATTACATAACTCAGCGACAAAAACAGATTGAGGCGTTCAACCTGGAGCGTAACATCGACACATCTGAGCTGATCAACGGGCGACGGATGACCAATGTCGGCGTGTTCAGGCACTACATAGAGCACTATTTGAGAAGCCTCAAAACCATTCGGGATGATTTCACGCTTCTTGTTCGTCATCTGCCTGTGCAAGACCGCGGGTTGCCCATTGAGATCTACTGCTTCACCAACACCACGAACTGGGCTGAATATGAGTCCATTCAAGCCGACATCTTCGATCACTTGCTCGCGGCTGCAACCTATTTTGACCTCGAAATCTACCAGCAGCCCAGCGGCAGCGATTTTCAAGGATTCGCCAACAACAGTAAGTAATAAAAAAATGAGGCCCCGGCAGATCTGATGAGCTATTTGATCTCATCATCTCCACCGAGGCCATCAATTTTCAATTTTCAATTTTCAATCATCTGACTCTTATCGGATCCTGTGGCTTCGGCGTCGTCACATACGGGTAGGTCTTCATCTCTTCCATCAAGAGTTTGATGGTGGCCTCAAGCTGAGGATCTTTGCCGGAAAGCAGTTCCTTTGGGGTCTGCTCGACGAACACATCGGGCGCAACGCCCTCGTTTTCGATGATGTAGCGGCTCTCGAGGTCGTAGATGCCGAAGTTTGGTGAGGTGACGCTGCCACCGTCGATGAGCTCAGGATATCCGCTGATTCCGACCAAAATGCCCATGGTGGTGCGTCCGACCAACTTGCCGAGGCCCTTGAATCGGAACATGTAAGGAAGCATGTCGCCACCGGAGCCGGCGTTCTCGTTGATGACCATGGCCATTGGACCATAGATGCCGTTGCCCGGTGTGCCAAAGCTCTTGCCGTCGCGGATGCCCCAGAAGGTCATCTGCTGGCGAGCCAACAGATCGGTGACATAGTCGGCGACCGATCCGCCTCCATTATTGCGCTCGTCGAGCAGCAGGGCTTTCTTGTCCATTTGCGCAAAATAGTAGCGGTTGAAGCTGTCGTAGCCGCCACGACCGGTGTTCGGCATGTACACATAGGCGATGGTATTGTTGCTCATGCGGTCAACCATGGCACGCTTCTCCTCCATCCAAGCCGTACGACGCAGGCTCGTTTCGGCACCCGAGCTGATGGGCACTACGGTCACTTCGCGCGAACCTTCCATCGTCGGGCGACTGTTAATGCGCAATTTGACCTGTTTGCCAACCGTAAACTCGAAGAGGCTGTAGA
>CAYZWQ010000081.1:0-2682 GCA_964481355.1 uncultured Chitinophagales bacterium | reverse complement strand
ATCGAGCCGTCGAGCGGGGTTCCGTTCACCGACAGGATGTAGTCGCCTTCGTTGATGTTCAGGCCCGGCTCGGTGAGCGGAGCCTTCACTCCCGGGTTCCAGTCCATGCGGCTGAAGATCTTAGAGATGCGATAGCGGTTGTTCTCGATGGTGTAATCGGCCGCCAACATGCCGATGCCCACGTTCGGCGCATCAGGCTGGTCGCCACCACGTATGTAGTTGTGACCCACCGACATCTCGCCCATCATCTCGCCGAACACGTAGTTAAGGTCCCAGCGGTGGTTAACGAACGGCAGGAACTTGGCATACTTCTTCCTGGTGTCTTCCCAGTTAAGGCCGTGCATGTTTTCGACGTAGAACATCTCCTTCTGGATGAGCCATACATCGTGGTATATGTTGTTCCATTCGGCGGCTGGATCAATCATTACCTTGATACCGTTGAGGTTCAGACGACCTTCGTCGTTGCCCGGTTTCTTTCCGGCGTCCACCACGAAATAGTTGCCGCGCGACTGGTACACCATCTTCTTGCCGTCGGCGCTGATGGCGAATCCGCCGGTATTGGCCACCAACGACGTCTCCTTCATGGTCTTCAGGTCGAACATGAAGATTTCGCCGCCCTTGCTGTAGATGATCTTGCCCTCAACCGAGCCGTCAAGGTTGCCAAGCATCCTGTTAGATACGGGCAGTGAGATGATCTGGTTGGATATGCCCTCAAGGTCAATTTTGACGGTCTTGTCGGCGCTTGCTCCGTTGCCATTGGCATCGGGTTTGGCATCACCTTCGGTTTTTACAGGCTCCTCGTCGCTCTCCGGTTTGTAGAGGGATGGGGTGTCTTTTGAGAGGATCCACGCGTACAGATGATACTCCACCGGACGATCGTACGAGGTCATGTGGAGTCCGCTGTTTGTCAGGCCGACGTTGGTGCTGGCCTGGAAGAACAGGTACTTGCCGTCACGGCTGAAGGTCGGCGTGATGGCGTTGCTCATGCCGTCGGTGATCTGGTGCTTGGCGCGGGTCTGCGTGTCGTACAAGAAGATGGCGCGGGCACCGTTCGGAAGGCTCTTGGCGTAGGCGATCCACCGGCTGTCAGGCGACCACGACATCGAATATGGGTCACCGGTGCGTCCAGTGGTGGAGGCGTCGGTGTCGCTGTCGAACTTGATCGGCTTCCGATCGGTGATGTCCATGTAGTACAGGTTCAGATTGGCGTCGTTGTAGCTGATCATCTTGCTGTCTGGCGACCAACGCGGATGGAAATGGAAGCCGTTGTCGCTCAGCTTGATGTATACGGGATCCGTTTCCGCCAGCTGGTCGCGGAGCACCAACTGGTAGCCGTTGCCTTTGGCGTCGGAGAAGTAGGAGACCCACTTGCCGTCGGGTGACCATCGTGGTGCGCGTTCGTGCGTTCCAGGCGAAGAAGAGATGTTTCGTGCATCGCCCTTTTCTCGCGGCACGGTAAAGATGTCACCACGGCTGTTGAACATGACGCGCATGCCCGTTGCCGATATGCTGAATTCGCGAATATGGTCCGACATGTCCTCAAACCGTGTGCGCTTGTAGGGGACGTCGGCGCCAAGTCGGACCTTGACGTTCGTGGTCTGCTTGGTTTCGGTGTCGTACAGGTGGATGCGTCCCTCCATTTCGTAGGCCAACATCTTGCCGAAGCTCGTGAGCGACTTCACGTCGTAATTGCGCGTATTGGTGACGGCCTCGGTCGTCTTGGTGGCCACATCGTAGCTGTACAGGTTCAGAACCATGCTGCGATCGGACAGGAAGTAAATCTTATTGCCCACCCACTGCGGTTTGATGTTGTTCGATGTGGCACCCGGGATGATTTCAATGTCGTTGGTGCGGGTGTCGAAGATCCAGATGTCCGGCATCCCGCCGCCTCTGTAGCGCTTGAACGCCACCGTCGGACGATCGGTCGGATCCGTGTTCTTGATATAGGCCCATTGGCGTCCGTCGGGCGATGGCGATCCCTGCACTGCTTCTGGCATTGGCAGGGCGGTAGGATAACCCCCTTTGATGTTGATCTTATGCAGACGGGATGTCAGAGCGTAGGTGTACTCGCGTGTGGCGTTGAAGTAGATGGTTTCGTTGTCGAGCCATCCGGCCACCATGTCGGCACCCGGATGCCAAGTGACGCGCTGCGGTTCACCGCCTTCTACTGGAACCACATACACGTCTGTGTTGCCGTCGTAATTACCGGAGAAGGCGATGTGCTTACCGTCGGGAGAGAAATGCGGATTTTGCTCCACAGCTGGATTCACCGTGAGGCGACGCGGGTAGCTGCCGTCGCGGTTGGCCACCCAGATGTCCCCGCCATGTACAAAAGCGACGTGGGTGTTGCTCACCGCAGGCATGCGGAGAAGAAGGGTTTCGTCTTGTGCCATCGACCAGTAAGGGGATGCGATGACGAATAGCAGTAGCAGTCCGAACTTAACTATGGACTTTAATAGTGAACTATGCATAATTGTAAGCTGAATGGTTTTAGATGGTCAAATCCTCTCAGAATAAAATCAAATAGAGGGTTGTAAACAATCAAAAAACGGTGTGACGGATCTTATTTACTTTTTTTAATGACTCTGACAAGAAGGTTGTTCTTCGACACCTAAGGCTGCGGTAGTAAATACAAGGTTGTTCGACTGACTCCTCGCCTTCGGCTCGGAGATAAGCTCACAA
>CAYZWQ010000080.1:0-12086 GCA_964481355.1 uncultured Chitinophagales bacterium | reverse complement strand
CCCATCATGGTAGGAACCAAGATTCCCTCGAGCGCCTCCGGACTGTCGCGGAAGTCGCGGGCAAAGCGGGCACGGATGTTGTAGCGCTCGCGGCCTTCGACGGTGGTCGTGAGCGGCATGCCTCCGACGGCCACCTCGATCACCTCTTGAACCTCCGCCACCATGATGCCGTAGCGTCCCATGGCCTGACGGTCGAGCTTGATCTCAAGATACGGCTTGCCGACGCTGCGTTCCGCAAATACCGATGCCTCCTTCAAGCTGGGCACCTCTTTGAGGCGGGATTCCAATTCGATGCCGAACGCCTCGATCGTTTCCAGGTCCGGTCCGTACACTTTGATCCCCATGGGGGCCCTCATCCCAGTCTGCAACATCACAAGACGCGTCTCAATGGGTTGCAGTTTTGGGGCGGAAGTAATCCCAGGCAACGTAGTGGCCGTCACCACCTCCTGCCAGATGTCGTCGGGGGTCCTAATATGATCGCGCCATTGGCGGAAGTACTGGCCACGACGGTCGGGGATGAGCTCGCCACGCTCGTCGGTCACAAAATTGCCCTCTTCGTCAACCTTAAATCGCAGCTTGCGTCCGTCGGCGTCCGTCTTATACTCCGATTTGTACAAGATCACATTCTCGAACATTGACAAGGGCGCCGGATCGAGGGCGCTTTCGGCACGCCCGGCCTTGCCCACCACGGTCTCGACCTCGGGTATGGCCGTGACGAGGCGGTCGAGCCGGCTGAGGTACTCGCGGCTGATCTCCACCCCTGCATGCGGCATCACGGTGGGCATGAGCAGGAACGCACCTTCGTCGAGCGAGGGCATGAATTCCTTGCCAAGCCCCGGGAAGGCATGCGCCATATACGACCATGGTGCCGTAACACGGACATTCACGCCCATAGAGTCGCCAGCGCTTGCCACAAACCCGAACACACGGGGGAAACCAACCCAGACCATGGCACCGAGCAAAATGATGACTGCGGGCAGGCTCAAAAACGCGACCTTGTTCTCGAGGCACCAATTCAACAGGTTGGGGTAGTACTTCATGAACACAAAGAACGCCCCCAACACGATCACCAAGATGATGGCCACAAACAGTAGATTCACCAACAGCCCCACCTGCACGCCCAGGGGCAGCCAGGCGGCCGTCAGGAAGATGCTCACCACAGCCACGGCAACCCACAGCCCATATCGTTCAATGGGGCCTGCCGACGATTTGGAAGCCTCGGCTTGCCGCCTGAATCGAATACCCATCAAGGCGTGCGCCAAGGCGGGCAGCATCGTTATGGTGATGACCACTGCAGCAATCAGCGCGAAGGTCTTGGTCCATGCAAGCGGTGTAAATAGCTTCCCCTCGGCGGCCTGAAGTGTGAAAACGGGCAGAAAGCTGATGATGGTGGTCGACACGGCAGTCAAAATGGCCGGTGCCACCTCCACCGAGGCCCGATAGATGGTGTCTTTTAGGGGTTCGTCATCGGGTGCTTCATCTCTGTGTCGCAGCACGTTCTCACTCAGAATTATGCCCAAATCGACCAAAGTGCCGATGGCGATCGCAATTCCCGACAACGCGACAATGTTCGCGTCAACCCCGAAATATCGCATCAGGATGAAGGACATCAGGACGGCTACAGGCAAAATCACGCTGATCATGACCGACGCCCTCAGGTTGCGCACCATGACCAGGATGACGATGATGGTTATGAGGATCTGCAGCTGGATGGCATCGTTCAGCGTGCCAAGGGTCTCTCGGATGAGCACACTACGGTCGTAGAAGGGAACGATGCTGACCTTCACGGTCCTTCCGTCGTCAAGTGTCCGCTGGGGCAAGCCGGGCTCCAACAGGGCGATGCGCTCCTTGAGGGCCTCGATCACCTGCATCGGGTTGTCGCCGTAGCGGGCAACCACAACCCCGCCCGTGACCTCAACACCGTCACGGTCGAGGATCCCGCGTTCGCCGCGTGGAGCAGGGCCAATGTTCACCCTTCCTACATCCGAAACTCGCACAGGCACGTTGTTTCGTTCGGCAATGACCGATTCTTCCAAGTCGGACACCGACCGGATGTAGCCTAAACCCCGCACCAGGTACTCGACCTGGTTGATTTCCATGGTGTTCGCGCCGACGTCCTGGTTTGACGCCCGTATGGCCTTCATCACGTCCATCACCGACACATTGTAGAGGCGAAGTGCCGATGGGTCGAGATCGACCTGATACTCCATCACGTAGCCACCCACACTCGCAACCTCGCTCACACCGGGAGTCGCGTTAAGCGCCGGTTTTACCTGGAAATCCTGGATCGACCTCAGCTCATGCAAGTCCCAGACGCCGTTCACGATGTTGCCGTCTGCATCGAGGACCTCAAGCGTATACCAATAGACCTGACCAAGGGCTGTGGCATCGGGCCCAAGTCTGGGCTGGATGCCGGCCGGAAGCAGGTCGCCGGGTAGGGCATTGATCTTTTCGAGTATGCGCGTGCGGCTCCAGTAGTAGTCTACGTCATCCTCAAAGATGATGTAGATGCTCGAGAACCCGAACATCGACGTGCTGCGTATGCTCTTTACCCCAGGCAGACCAAGAAGAGTTGACGTGAGGGGGTAGGTTATCTGATCTTCTACGTCCTGTGGAGAGCGTCCCATCCATTCGGTGTAGACGATCTGCTGGTTTTCGCCGATGTCCGGAATGGCGTCGACGGGGACCGGGTCGGAGGGGAGAAGGGGGATGTCCCACTTGAAGGGCGCCGTACTCAAACCCCAGGCGATGAGCAGAACGGCAAGCAGGATGGTGACCAACTTTTGGTCTAGAAAAAATCGAATAATGGATTGTAACATGCTGATAGGAGACGGACGTGGCAAGTTTACAGTCACAACAATATAAGTCGGACCGTGTTAAGGCTCACGGTATCAGCAGGCGTCGGGTATGCGCAACGATTGGTTGCTGAGCCACAGGGGCACGATCGGCACGGGCTCCCTCGCTTGAAGCCCCAGCGACGAACGGGGGAAATCATCTCTCTCTACATCGACGGCACGGAGCGGTTCCGACTCAGCTGTGGCAGTGTCGGCCGGGACTGCCGGTTGCGCACTCGGGGCTGCATCTTCCTGGTCGTAGTGTATCACCAAGGTGTCGCAACACCCTTCCTCCATGTCCTGTTTGTTGCAGGGGCATTTTTGGGATTCACCAGAAAACCACTCCAATCCCCGTATTTCGTTTTGGCAAAGGTGCAATGTGGCCACCACGCCGCTCGAAAGGAGGGCGAAAACAACCATGAAGCCAATACGGTACATCTTGCGTAGCATGCTAGAATATACGCAACAAATGAAATTATGTTGTTTCGCGCCTTACCATAAAAAAAGGGGAACCTGCCGAAACAGGCTCCCCTCCCTCACACCATCAACAACAACTTAGTCGAGAAACGTCACGGCACCGGTGCTGATATCATACATGGCGCTGACAATCATAATTTTGCCCTCCTGCTCCATGCGTGTGAGCTCAGGGCTGGTGTCGCGCAGTTGCTTCACGCTGAGCTCGACGTTCTTGCGAGCCACCATGTCGGTGTAGGTCTCGCTGGATGTTTCAATGATCGGATCCAGGCCGACACGCATGCTGTCGTCGGCCGGCTTGATCTTGTCGAGCAGCCCCGTGAGGTTGCCGAACTCGGCGTCAGCAATGGCGCCTTTTACCGCACCGCAGCTTGTGTGGCCCATTACGAGCACCAGCTTGGCACCTGCGAGGGCGGTGGCAAACTCCACGCCTCCGACCACATCGGAATTGATCACGTTGCCGGCAAGGCGACTGCTGAAGATTTCGCCGATGCGCTTGTCAAATACGGTCTCTACAGGCACACGGCTGTCGATACAGCTCACCACGATGGCGTATGGGTTCTGCCCGGCAGACGTCTCATTGATTTCGGTGACGAACTCACGGACACGGAGATCGCCGGCCAGAAAGCGCTGGTTGCCGTCTTTGAAAGCTTGCAGCACTTCTTGGGGCGTCATCGAGTCGCGAAACTCCAACGATAACAATTCATCTGCTTGTGCGGTAGCATTTTGGTCGACCGTCGTTTCAGGTGTAGTAGTTCCGGTACAGGCGGAAAAAAGCAACACCGCTGGAAGTGCGGCCAAAACAAGGTTCTTCATTGTTGAATATTTAAAAAGATTTGGCGTTTGTGTGAAAAAAAGATAAATCTTTTTCCGATCAGATGCCGTTCCCCAAATCTATTAAAGCTCTTTATGAGAACTATAAAAACTACTTATGGATGTGACGAGGCCCGTGCCCCGATCACACCCACTCGGCAAGTTTTCCGATCGCCTGCGATATATTTTTCCTGACGTCAAGTATGTCGGCGTTCATCATGTAGCAGGGTGCGCTGATGATCCTGAGTGCATCGTCAGTTGCAATTTCTCGCACGGACTTCATAACGGCCGTCTGTCCGGCGCTTTTCATGCCTTCGCTGATCGCGCCTATGTCGTAGGGTGATCCCTCTTCGGTGGTGCCGACGCTGAGTTCAGCCGTCAAACCGGACTCCTTGAGTGCAAGCGCCACGACCGTCGGACCCATGCAGAGGCCCACGACCGGCTTACCGGCGAGCACGGTTTCATTAATGATGCGCGAGACGTCGGGCAGGATTTTTCCGTCCGGTCCGCTGAATGCCCAGTCGGTGAGGTTGGTAGCCGCACCGAATCCTCCGGGCACCACGAGTCCGTCGAAATCGGAAGCGGTTGTCGTCGCCAGATCTCGTATGTCGCCGCGGGCGATTCTGGCCGCCTCGACCATCATATTCCTGGTTTCGTCCATGGGTTGGTCGGTCACGTGGTTGGTGACGTGGTGCTGGGGTGCATTCGGGGCCATGCAGACGGCCTGCATGCCCTGCTCGCGAATGGCCAGCAGGGTCAGCACTGCCTCGTGTATTTCGGAGCCGTCGGCCACGCCGCAGCCCGACAGTAGTACGCCGATCTTCTTCATGTGGTTCTCCTATGTGCTGGATAGTGCCTTGATGACATTTTCGGGGGCTTGAACCAGTTCGATCAGCACACCCTCTCCTGATATGGGCTTGTCGTCGTTTCCTTTTGGATGGATGAAGCATACATCGTAACCGGATGCACCTTTTCGTATGCCGCCGGGCGTGAAGCGCATGCCTTGGTTGCCCAGCCACTCGACGGCGGCGTGCAGGTCGTCGACCCACAGGCCGATGTGATTGAGCTTGGGTTCGTGAACCTTGGGGCTTCGCGTGGGGTCGATCGGCTCCATCAGGTCGATTTCGACCGCGTGTGCGCCCGACCCAAGCGTCAATATGGACTCGTCCACATTCTCCGTCTCAGATTTGAAATGCCCCGTAACCGGTATGCCGAACAGCACATTCCAAAGTTGCAGCAGCCTGATGCGGTCCTCGCCACCTATTGCAATCTGCTGGACTCCTAAAATATTAAATGGCCTCATGGTATCGCTTGTCAGTTAGTGGTAAACACGTCGTCTTGACAGGCAAATTACATGTTTTCGGCAAATGAGATTTGCCAATTTATGCCCCTTTACGGGCGATATCGTGTCTATCGGATGGCCGGGAGGGTAATGCAGAAGCAAGCACCGGGCTTATCGTCGTCGAGGAGCTTGATTGAGCCTCCGATTTCGTTCAGCAGGTCGTACACAATGGCCAGGCCGAGACCGGTGCTCGACTCATTTCCGGTAGGGCGTGCGCTCAGGGTCGTGAATTTGCGGAAGAGAAGGAGTTTGTCCTCGTCACTGAATCCAGGACCGCTGTCTCTGACGCAGATTGTAAGGCTTTTGTTCGAGGAGGTGAGTGTGACGTGAACGTCCGTGTCCTTGTAGGTGTATTTGATGGCGTTGGAGACCAAGTTGTCGATTACACGGCGTAATGCCTGAGCGTCGCTATGTATGACGGGGTTTCCGGCCTCATCGTCGAATACCAACGTGATGTTCTTATTCCGTGCCTGAGCCTCGTATAAACTCAGGCTGCTCTCGATCACCCTGTGCACGTCGACTTCGGCAAACTCTTTCGCCGCTCCGTGCATGAATTTGTTGCTGTACGACTCCATCATCTGCGTGATGAGGGCCAGGCCGTTCGTGGTTGCCGTGTCGATCAGTTCAACATATTCAATCTGCTCTGGTGTGATGTTTTCGGATTCCTTGAGAAGCTCATTGAGTCCGCTCACCTGAGCCAGCGGGGTGCGCAGGTCATGTGCCATGACATGGATCAGGTTGTTGCGTTCCTCGCTCAAGTTGTTGAGCCTGGCGTTTGTGTCGATCAGATCTCGGTTCAGACGATTCGCGAAACGATTTGCCTTCACCATCATGACAAGCGCAACCACAAACGCGACGCATACCAGGCTCACGACGATCAGGAACACCTGCTGGGTTGCGATGAGCTGTTCGGAGAGCTCCTCCTGGTTGCGCAGCCGTGCGATCTCCTCGGCAGCCTGTTCACTTTTGTAGGATTCCGTCATTTCCAAAATCAGCCGGTCTCGGTCGGCGTCAGACAGCGAGTCGCTGAGCGCCTCACTTCTGCGGTAATACTCAAGAGCTCGTTCGAACATTCCACGTCGCTCGTAGAGCGTGCTCAGCTTCTCGAGGACCATGGCTTGTTCATACAGTCCGTCGAACTCCTTGGCTCGCTCGTAGGACTTGAGCAGATAGTCCTCAGCCTCGTTGAATTGCCCATTCTGCATGCTCAGCACGCCCATGTTCATGAGGGCGTACAGGGAGGTAAACCTCATGTCGTACGTTTCAAATCCCTGCAAAGCCTTTTCGGTGTACGCCGCGGCACTGTCAAGATACCCCAGATTGAGATAGATGTCGCCAATATTGAACTGGTTGATCGGGATGCTCTGCATTTCCCCGATTTGCTGGTTGATCCTCATGGACTCCAGCTGGTAGGGCAGGGCTTCCTCATACATGCCGATGTTTTGGTGCATGGTTCCCACGTCACCTATAAATCCAGCGATTGCAGAACTGTCGCCAATGCTTCGGATCACCCTGAGCGACGCTTTGCCATACTGTAGCGCCAAGTCATAGAGCTTGAGCCTTTCGTGGACGATTCCAAGCTCCTTCAGCAACGTTGCCACATTGAGGGAATCGCCGGTGGCGTCGTACAGATCCAGACTTTTGATGAACTTCTCCGACGCCGATGTGTAGCGTCCCTGTTGGCTGTCGATGATTCCCAACACTTGGTATAAAAATGCAAGCTGTTCCTCATTTCCAGGCTTCTGAGCATAAGGTAAGACCGAGCTCAAAACTTCCCTCGACGCTGAGAAGTCGTTCATGTAGCGCCTCAAATTGGCGCTATTTATAACGGTGAACAGTTCCGAGCTGTCGGGCTCTTGCTCTTTGAAGGCCTCAAAAATGGCGTCCGTGTAGAAACGGGCCGAATCGGGGTGTTGCGTCCTTGCACCGACTGCCAGCTCATAATATCGCTGAACGTCGAATCCCTGCCCCAAGAGCACTCCCGGAAGCATCAAAACGCAAAAAACAAAAGCGGTTTTCAGCCCTTTCAAATTGTTCGGCATGTTGTGTATTGACACTCCCGTCGCATTGGAAACTGTGTGACTACTATTGAAATTTTTTTCATTAGCAAATGAATCTGATCACCGCAATATAAGCAACTAGGCACATTCACGATGTAAATTCTGATTCAGTGATCAATTTTATACATTATTGGTCGGAATCATAAACAATGACCCTCAACAATCACATCTGTTACTATACTTGGCATTTTGCCATTATCGATTGACACCCTCGTTTGTAAAGCATACCATTGTATGGAACCCACATCCCGAACCAGCAAAACTACAATGTTATCGAAATTGTGCTTCACGGTTTTTATCGCCTCGCTGATGGCGTCATGCGTGCCGGCAGGAAATGAAACCGCATCGGTCACCGATCAGGCGCAGCCACGGGACTCATCCTACTACTTCGTGTTTTTGAACACGAATCCTGACCGGCCCACCATATCAGAAGATTCCGCCGCGGTGCTTCAGTCGCTTCACATGGCGAACATCGGGATGCTCTACAACGAAGGGAAACTCGATCTGGCCGGTCCGTTTAACGGTGGCGGGGGCGTGTTTGTCCTTAAGGCCCCCGACTCGACTTCGGCCTGGGGTTACCTTCAGGGCGACGCGGCCGTGATGGCAGGCAGGTTTAACATCGAGTTGCTGCCGTTTGAAGTGTCGTCCGGCGCGCTGTGCAAGATACCAGCCGACAACCCCATGGTTCAATATGGATTCATGCGCTTCAAAGCGAAGGTCGTGGGCGTGGAAGCCGACAACCCGGATCAGCGCACCGCACTGATGGAATCAGGCGAACTGCTGTTTGCGGGCTGGTTTGGTAATACCGACGCAGGAATCATGGTGGTGAGGACAACCGCCGATTCGTTGCTGCAGTCGATCGCGTCGGCACACCCCGGCGTTTCGAATGGGCACCTCTCTGCCGAAATCAGGCAGCTATGGGTGGGTCTGGGTATTTTTTGCGAGGATTGACCTGAAGACGGGTTTCAGTCGATGGCAAGCCCTGCCTGGCGCATGATGTGAAGCGCATTGGTCGATGTGCACGGACCGTTGAGCAGCCTGTAAGTAAAATGCATGTTGCCCGCCGTGAAGGTTTCCTCGAAATGCAGGTTCCGCACCAACTCCGATTCTTGCGACAGCTTGATCAGCTCGAGGTCGTGCGTTGCCACCAGGCCGAAACCATTGCCGTGGATCAACGAGTGTAAATACCCGCGGCTGCCAATGAGGCGCTCCTTTGTGTTGGTTCCCTTGAAGATTTCGTCGATCAGGTATAAAAGCGGCACTGCGTCATGCCTGACGAGCTCATCGTACAACGTCTTGAGTCTGCGCACCTCCGCATAAAAATACGAGTAGCCTTCCGTCACGGAGTCGCTGATCTTCATGCTGGTAAACACGCGCATGGGCTGCCACTTGAACGATTCGGCTATAACGGGAGCTCCGGCATTCGCCAAAACGGTGTTGATGCCGACGGTACGCAAAAAGGTGCTCTTTCCCGCCATGTTCGATCCGGTAATCAGCCCCAGCCTGCCGATCATGTCGAAGTGATGGGTGTTGTAAACCCTCGACTCGCTGTGAAGCAGCGGGTGTGATGCTTCCTTGGCGTGCCACTCGGGCCGGTCGACGACAACGGGCCAGCAGTGGTCAGAGTTGAGGACCGCCAAATGGGCCAGACTTGTGGCGGCCTCGAGGGTGTACCACCTGTCGAGCCAGCCGGGAAGTTGGTTGCGAAGCAGCGTCTTCTCCCTTTCGAGGAGCACGGCAAAGAGCAAATTCCAGGGAAGCAAGGCATTCAGAACCACGAAGAGCACGTCGTTTCTGGTCACACCGGCCCACAGGGCAATCTTCCGGAGACGCCTGAGGCTGGATAGCGGACCCTCCGCCTCGTCGCGGAACGGAAACGTGAGCTCGTATGCCACCACGGTCCATGACGGGATGCGCTTCGAAAGGGACTTGAACAATTCCCGGAATCTGCCCAAATTTTCGTGCAGGTCGGCCGATTCGGTCGACAAGTGCACCAAGGCCCCACCGTTGAGGCCATAAATGGCTACGTAGGCGATGAAGCCGAACACCCACCAACCCGACGTGAGCCCGATGGTCCACAACACAAAACCGATCAGGTTGATCACGCTCAGGGCAGCAAGGACTTTCAACAGTCCGTCAAGCCTCCGACCGGGAGAAGTCTGAAGCCATTGCACAAGCAGGTTGGTGTTCCAGCGCCTTCGATCTGAGCCGGCCTGCATGTGGGCCACCCAACGGAGTTTTTGGGTGGCATAGGGTATCCTTGAAAGGTCCTGGACCAGCCTTTGACGCTTGCGTATCACTTCCGGGTCGAGCTCGGGTTCGAGCAACCAGTAACCAAGGCGGTCGCTTCCGCTCTGGCTCACGCACACATCGACCAAATGCGTCAAAGACCTGTTCCCGCACACGTTCAGGTCGGAGGCATACGGATGATTGGCGCTCGGCTCTGGAACCCCAGTTGCCGGGATATGGTCCCAGTCGAGTCTCAGACGGGCCAGGTCTTCGTTGGTCACATGCAGCCAAGCCTTCCAACGTTCGGCCGCCTTCTCAACCCGCTGGTGAATGTAGATCAGGATTCCAAATGGGATCATGCCGATCAAAAAGGCAGACCACCCGGCCGACTGGCCATAGGCGTAGCCGAGTACTGCGGCAATGGACGATGCCGTCAAAAACGTGGTGAGTCGCCACCTCGACAGCTGCCTACTCCTGTTGGACAACCGCGAAATGATACGGCCGGCGCGTACCGAACGCCGAATCAGCACCTGTTCGAGATTGCTCATTCGTGCGTCATCATCGGGTGCGGTGAGCGGTCATCATGACCTCTACCTTGGCGTCGCGTGGCAGGCGCGATACCTCCACGACAGCCCTTGCCGGTGGGTTGGTGGGGAAATACTCGGCATAGACCTCATTGAATTTCTGGTAATCGTTCAGGTCGGCGAGATAAACCTGCGTTTGGACCACATCTTTCAATTCCAATCCCGCCGCTGCGAGAACGGCAATGATGTTCGCCATCACCTGGCGGGTCTCGATTTCGATGCTTCCGGTTATGAGTCCGCCGGTAACAGGATCGAGCGATATCTGGCCTGCAAGCCACACCGTCTCTCCAACTCTGACGGCCTGCGAGTAGGGGCCAATGGCGGCCGGGGCGTCATCGGAGGCGATGATCTCTTTTTCTGGGATGGGAACAGGCTCCGTAACGGGTGCCTGCTCGGCCTGTGGTGCGCATGATGCCAGGAAAATGATGATCGAACTGAGGAGAATTGGTTTCATTGTGTCGCGAGGGATAGGTTGGGTTGGAGTTCTACCGCCAAGATAACAGATGGCCCGACATTATGGAACCACGAGGGACACGGTCAAGACGTTATTCCGTTCTTGATCACATCGGTCATCGCCTCCACAAACCGATCGACCTCACCCGTGGTGGTGTACACGTTCGGGGCCACGCGGATGCCCTTGGTGAAAGGCTCGTTGATGGGCACGACGATCATGCGGTGCTTCTTCCAAAGGTGCTGGACGATATCGGCGGGTTCTATCCCCTCGATGTCAACAGTGGCCAACCCCGCTGCGCGGCCGGGTTTGAGGCTGGTGCGCATGGTGACCCGGTCATACTTGGTCAGCTCGTCGGCCCAGCGGTTGCGCAGCCATGTGAGGCGGGCGGTCTTCACGTCCTGACCGATGCCCTCTGTAAAGGTGATGGCCTCGGCGATGGCCAAGTAGTTCGCGGCGGGGTGCGTGCCGATCTCCTCAAATTTGCGTATGTCGGAATCCAAGCTGACAGGTGCTGCCATCATGGGCCAGACGCCGGAGATCTTTTCCTTCCTTATATATAGCAGGCCTGTGCCGTGCGGCGCCATCAGCCATTTGTGCAGACTCGACGCATAGTAGTCAATGTCGAGATCGGCGATGGTGCCAGGGGCATGCGAAAAGGCGTGCGCACCGTCCACCAAAACCGGAATGCCACGCCGCCGCCCAAGTTCGGTGACCCGCTTGACCGGCAGGATGTTGCCGTTCATGAACACCATGTGGCTCACCAGGATCAGCTTCGTTTTTGGCGTGATGTTCTGCTCGAACAGCGCCACGATCTGGTCGTCGTCCTCGGCAGGAGCGGGGATGTCGAACTGCTTGAGAACAATTCCCTCACGCCTTTCCCTTTGGCGGAAGGTGGTAATCATTCGTGGATAGTCCTGGGTAGTGGTGAGGACCTCGTCTCCGGGCTTCAGATCGAAGCCAAGCTGCAGGATCTGTAGGCTCTCCGATGCATTTCGCGTCAGGGCGATCTCTTCGGGGTCGACACCCTGCATGCGCGCGATGCTTTGTCTCACGGTTTCGCGTTGTGGTTCGAGCACGCCCCACATGGTGTACACCGGAGCCAAATTGGAGTAGTCGAGGTGCCGTTTCATGGCATCCTGCACTACCGACGGCGACGGACTCACCCCGCCGTTGTTCAGGTTGATCAGGCTTCGGTCGACCGTGAAGGCCTGCTGCACCATGAACCAGAGATCTTCGTTGGCGGCCAGCTCGGCGGGCGCTCCCGAGAATGACGCGATTTCCGGCCACAATTCGGCC
>CAYZWQ010000079.1:10033-12101 GCA_964481355.1 uncultured Chitinophagales bacterium | reverse complement strand
ACGTACCATCTGTCGCGCATTAGGTGCTGCGTAATAAGTGCTCAACACCAAAGAATCGGGAGTGAGCACAAGGTAGCCACTCTGGTTAAGCCAAAGATCCGCCGTTGAAATGACCCTGTTGCCCGATCCGAAATCCCGAAGCTCCCATCCCTTCAAATTGATAGTATTCGAAGATATGTTGACCAATTCGACAAATTGGGGGACGTCTTCGGGTGGATGGAACATATACTCATTGATGAGGATGTCGCCTGGCTGAACGCCAGCTTCAATAACCAGCGTGAAGGATGCACTTACGTTGACGAAGGCGCCATTTGCCGTCGTCACACCTGAAAGTTGCAGCGAATTCGGCCCTGAGGGGAGGGGAGTGTCAAGCTCGAATTTCACATTGTAATCTTCTACAGAGGCTCGAGTCGAAACCAGAACGCCGTTCGAAGTCAGGTGTATGGTCGAATTTGGGTCGATTTCGGAATCCATCACGCATCTGAGTGTGCTCTCGTCGGTCAATTCCGCATACAAGATCTGTGGCTGTGCCTGCAAAACTCGGATGGGGCCGAGGGCGAAGTCGGTGTTTCTAGTGCGCGTGTAAATCATCCTGAAACCGCTGTATTCGTGGTTGCCGTAGGTGTTGTCCACAGAACTACCTTGCAGTAGGAAAGGCCCGTCGGCGGCAGCCACGTACATCGTCCAATTACCGACAGGTTCACGCACGAGACGCACACGAAAGGTGCCTCCATTGGCTATCGGCGTCGAGCCCGAAAGGATTGGGGTCAATACCCCATTGTCAACCCTCATCAGCCGGATCACATCGTTCGATCCGTTTTCGCCCGCCTTCAGCAGGTATCCGTTGAAATCGGATTTTAGATCCTCGGCGTTGGACATGACCACCAGATCGATCCGGTTGCCGTTTGATGGATCCCCCTTGATGTTAATGGTGTAGTTCCACTCCCCATGATACAGGGGCAATCGGGTGGCCAACCAGGAAGTGTCGGAACGTGTGGCGTTGCCCCTTAGACGAAGCATATTGACATCTTCCGTCTCTTCGAGATGGAAATGGTGAAACATACCTGTCCAGCCAACGTCCGACGCTTCTGGTGGCTTTGTGAACGGTTCATCGAGCACAATTTTTTGTGCGAAGTCGCCTGTTTCAATGGGGTTAGGTACCCAGTTGCAAATCGGCAGCATGAAAAACAGTAATATCATGGTCATCTTTGGCATAATGTGCTCCTTTCCTATAAGAGCCTCGCCAAAGGAATTCCTTACGCGTGTCCGAAACTTTTGTTATCATTAAACGCATAAAGTTGGCATTTTGCCGCCATTCGATTGTAAATCGACATTCTGAAGCACTATTTAGACCCCAAAATGGACCTTTCGACCCACATCATCCCATTTACACTGGCTCAAAGCGACAATTTCCTGATGGAAAGCAGTGGGATCATCCGTTTGGAGGCGAAGCACCTCATTATGGAGTACCAATCGCGTGATGCCGTGCTGGGGGTGGTGAAATCTGGCGTAAACGAGGTACGACTATCGCTGAACGATGTACAGCACATCACGTTCAAGAAGGGGCTGTTCACCAACACGCTGCGGATCCAAGCAAAGGCGATGCGGGCCTTCGAGAAGGTGCCGGGTAGTGTTCAGGGCGCCGTCGAATTGAAGATCAAGCGTGCCGACCGTAAAAATGCCGACTACATGGTGTCGGCGGCCAATTTGCGGATGTCTGAGCTGCGGTTGGAGGCGATGGACGAAATCGAGGACTAAGAACCCTCGAGCACGGCCTTCAGTTTGCCCAAACCCTCTTCGAGCTGGTCGAGGACCGGTCCATACGATATGCGCACGTACCCGCTCGACTGGTGGCCGAAGGCGGACCCCGGGACGGTTATGATTTTGTGCTCATGCATCAGCCGCAGCACCCAGTCATGGTCTGTTGCACCGTTGAGGTCATGATCCGTCAATTTGAACAGCCAATAGAAGGCGCCCTCGCCACCGTAAAGCTGGCGAACGTCTGACAGGGCATCATGGACCATATCCCTTTTCTTGGAATACAACGTTTGCTGCTCCACGAACCAAT
>CAYZWQ010000079.1:0-10023 GCA_964481355.1 uncultured Chitinophagales bacterium | reverse complement strand
CGACTCATCTTTGGTGCCGCGGATCAAGTTGAACGTGTGCTGCGTCAGGGCCGACACGCAGGTGGTGATATACTGGTGTGCGGCGATGTATGGCTTGACCAGAGCATCGGGAAGCACGGCCCAGCCCAGGCGCCAGCCGGTCATGTGGTGGCTTTTGCTTGCCCCGCGAAGCAGGATGATGAACGGATATTCATGAATGTAATCCTGAAGGGATGCCGACGGCGTGTACGACATCCCGTAGTACACTTCGTCGCTGATCACCCAGATGGGTCCTTCAGTGCGGTTGGCCAGGGCTTCGAGCAGTTTCCTGATTTCGTGGGGCTCGGCGATGCTGCCTGTAGGGTTCGATGGATGTGCCAGGAGAACTGCGCGGGTTTCTGGCCGTATCTGCGATAGAACTGCATCGGCCTCGAAACGGAAATTGTTGTTGGCGCTCAGGCTATAGTAGCGGGGTGCGACATCATTGAGCGCCGCCAGCGCCGGGTAGGTCATGAATCCCGGGTCAGGCAGGAGGAAGTCAGCCCCTGGGTCGAGGATGACCTTGAATAGCGCGTACAATCCCTCCTGTACGCCGGCCGTGAGGCAGATGTTGCCGGCCTTGATGCCGTTGCCGATTTCGGCCGCCAGCTTTTCGCGAAGCGGGACGATGCCGGCATTGAGCGTGTATCCGAGGTTGCACTCGCGCAGAGCCCGTGCCGCGGCATCCTTGATGAAATCTGGTGTATCCTCGCCGGGCTGTCCGATACCAAGGTTGATGGATCCGGCGGGGGCCGATTCAAATATCTGCCGCAGCACCGACTGCTTCAGATGCGGATTGTGGGGGAAATATGGTGTGCTCATGTGCTGAAGATAACCACTGAAAACACCGAAAAAACAGAAGTTTGGAACAATTACATTGACTTTATTATTGGATGGAATAACTTCAATCAATAGGCCACATCATGAAACTCAAATACGGAATGATAGGTGGAGGTGTCGGCTCGCTCATTGGAGGGATGCACCGTGATGCAGCCGATGCCACTGGCCGGTACGAGCTGGTGTGCGGATGCTTCAGCAGTGATGCCTCGCGTACACAGGAGACCGGAAGGCTTTTGGGGCTTGATGCCAGCCGCGTGTATCGAAGTTGGGAGGAAATGCTGGATGCTGAGACTGAGTTGGATGCCGTAGTGATCGTAACTCCAAATCATGTGCATTTTGGTCCAGCCCAAAAGGCGCTCAATCGCGGCATCCATGTAATCGTCGACAAGCCGATGGCGTTTTCGCTTGATGAGTCTGTCGAGTTGAAGAATTTGGTCTCGGGCTCGAATTTGGTTTTGGCCGTCACCTACACGTATGCCGGGTATGCAATAGTCGGTCAGATGCGCGAGCTCGTAGCCTCGGGGGCACTTGGCAACATCAGTAAGGTGTACGTCGAGTACCTGCAGGGGTGGATGTCGGAGCATGCCGACCCCGATTACAAGCGACATGCTGGTTGGAGGATGGATCCGGCCAAATCGGGCATCAGCTGCGCCGCTGCCGACATCGGGGTGCATGCCTTCCACCTTGCGGAGCATGTTACTGGCCACAAAGTGACCGATGTTTGTGCGATGTTGAATTCGGTTGTCGGCTCTCATGTGCTGGATGACGACGCATCCGCCCTCATTCGGTTCGATAACGGTGCAAGCGGCACGCTGGTTGCATCGCAGGTGGTGACCGGCGAAGGGAATCACCTCCGACTGAGGGTATATGGTGATCTCGCAGGATTGGAATGGAGCCGTTCCAACCCAGATGTGGCGATCATCAAGTATCCGGACATGTCGGTCAAGTATCTTTATCGCGGCATGATCATGGATTCAGATCCAACCGCGTCGATCGAAAATCAGGAGACGGTCAAAGATGCGTTCACTTCGATCTATACCCGCGTAGCTGATGCGATAGGGGCCTATAAAAATGGCAATTACGACTCGAAATCAGAGGTGGGCTTCCCCGGTGTCACCGACGGCCACCGCGGCATGCAATTCATCGAAGCGATGGTGTTGTCTTCAACTCGGAACTCAGCATGGTGTGAGATTGAAAAACCCACCCCAGAATCATTTTTTAATGTTGGGTCTGCTTTGCGCGGAGCAAGAAAACGCTAGTTATGCTCGTAAAGAAGGTCCTTCGCCGACCCCTCGCAGATCCTTCACTACGTTCAGGACCTTCGGCTCGGTGTGTCAACTCAGGATGACAGCGGCGCTATTATTGGGCGGGAGCAAGGCACGGGCGGCTACGCCGCCCGTGCCTTGCTCTACTCATCTCAAAACGTATATTTGTCATCCTGAGCTGACACATTGAGGGCGAAGCCCGAAATGTCGGCGAAGGACCTAGGGCAACAACATCGGGAGTACTTATTTGGATTGGCAATATGTACAATTTGAACGATTCTCCCAAAATTGTAGCTTTATCTGCTGAACGTTAACTCTAATTTGTCGTCATCATGAAAACCATCCTGTCAATCTTTGCCATCCTTTTGTTTGCGGGCGCGTCGTTGGCCCAAGATTTTGCCCTAAAACAACTTGAAGAGTCACCGCGCCACCACGAGTGGGTTGTGGTCAAATCGGGCGACAAGAATGTGCATGCCTTCGTTGCTTATCCTGAGGTGAGCGAGAAGGCCTTGGTTGCCATCGTCATTCACGAAAATCGCGGACTCACCGACTGGGTGCGCAGCTTTGCCGATCAGCTCGCCGCTCAGGGGTACATTGCCATCGCTCCCGACTTGCTGTCCGACTTCAGCGAGACGGCCAAGCGCACATCCGATTTCGCCACGAGCGACGACGCCCGAAATGCCCTGTATGAGTTGGATCAAGACCAGATAACCCTCGATCTGGCGGCTGTTCAGGCCTACGGGAAGACGCTCGAGGCTGGAAACGGAAAGACGGTCGTGATGGGATTCTGCTGGGGAGGCGCCCAGACCTTCCGATTTGCGACCAATAACGGTGACATGGAGGCATCGATGGTATTTTACGGCAATGCCCCTGCCGATGATGCCCAGTTCGCATCCATCACCAAGCCGGTATATGGTTTTTACGCCGAGAATGACGCGCGCATCAATTCTGAGTTGGGTCGCGTAGAGGCCGCCATGAAAGCAAACGGAAATACCTTCGAGTATGAAATCTACGCCGGTTCCGGCCATGCCTACATGCGCAGTGGCGATGATCCTAACGGCTCTGAGGCCAATGTGGCCGCCCGTAACGACAGCTGGAAGCGCCTGCTGGAGTTGCTGAAACAGCTCTGAGCTGCTTTATCGCAACAGATCCTCCAATGTGGTCGCCGCGTCGGTCTTGTCGTCACGGTATTTGATGATGACCGGCGTGGCGATGTGGAGGCCCATCTCAAGACCAAACCCCGACTTTTGGATGGGTCTTGATCCCGGCACAACCACGGCGCCTTCAGGGATGATCAGCGGCTTGTCGGTGTTGCCTTTGTATACGGTTTCGTTGACCAGGTCATATACCGGAGTAGATCGCGTCAATATGACCCCAGCACCGATAACGGCGCCGCTGCGCACGATGGTCCCCTCATACACACCCGTGTTGCCGCCCACCATGCAGTCGTCCTCGATGATCACCGGGTTGGCGTTGATCGGCTCAAGCACCCCGCCGATCTGGCAGGCGGCGCTCAGGTGGACCCTCTTGCCGACTTGCGCGCAGCTGCCGACCAGTGCATGGGAGTCCACCATGGTGCCGTCGTCCACATAGGCACCGGTGTTGACATACATCGGAGGCATCATGGTGACGTTTTTGCCAATGTAGGCACCTACGCGAACGCTCGATCCGCCCGGCACGATGCGTGTGTTCATTTCGGCATCAAAGTGGGTTCGGGTCGGATAGGTGTGCTTGTCGGAAAACCAGAAGGGTTCCTGTGTTTTTGACGGACGATTTTGGCCGTACTTGAAGCCGAACAGGATGGCCCGTTTCACCCAGGTGTTGGTGACCCATCTGCCATTTTCTTCGCGATGGGCCGCCCGACAGTCGCCAGCTTCCATATGACGCAGGAAGGCGTGGAAGTAAACGATGAAATCGCCCGGAATGTCGGCTGGCGGATTGGAGGCTAGAGCCTCAAAGTAAGACTGGACTTGATCGGTTGATAATGACACGGAGGAAATTGAAAATTGAAAATTGAAAATTGAACAGTGAACAGTGAACAGTGAACAGTGAACAGTGAACAGTGAAATATTGACTTTAAACACCTAAAAATAACAATTTTCTCGCTTCTCGCTTCTCGCTTCTCGCTTCTCGCGTCTCGCTTACTGCTTCCAAAAGCTGCGCGAGAAGATGACGATCACTGTGAAGAGCTCAAGACGGCCGACCATCATCAGTAAAACCATGACCCATTTGCCAACGTCGTTAGTTATCGCATAATTTTCTGATGGACCATGCTGACCGAAACTTGGACCGATATTGCCTAGGCTGCTTATGCTGGCGCTTAATGCAGACACAAGATCTTCGCCGGTCAATGCCAGAGCCAACGCGCCGAGCAGGAAAATGACGATGTAGAACACAAAAAAGCTCAGAATTGTACGCTGAACAGATGGATCGATCACTTTATTGCCCACCCGTATAGGTAATATGGCTTTGGGGTGTATGATTTGCCGGACCTCGCGAACATTATTCTTGACCATAATCAACCATCGTATCATCTTCACGCCTCCCGCCGTCGAACCCGCACAACCACCGGCAAAGAATAATAGGAGCAGCGTAAATTGGGCGAAGTATGGCCACAATTCATAGTCGTGGGATGCGAAACCCGTGGTTGTAATGATCGACACCACTTGAAAGGAGGCATATCTAAATGACTCACCTATGGTGTATGTGTCTCGGATCATCAACTCGAGCGCAACGAATAATATGGCCGCAAACACTACAATGGTATAGAACCGAAATTCCCGGTCGCTGAAAAAGTACTTCACCTCGCCTCTGAAAAGTCTGAAATGCAATGCAAAACTCACACCGGCAAAGAACATGAAAATGGTGATGATCACTTCCACGTAAATGGAATTGAAGGCTGCAACGCTATTGTCGTATGTGCTGAAACCGCCCGTGGCCATGGTAGAAAAAGAGTGATTGAGAGCATCAAACCAGTCGACGGACGGGTGTGCCCAAAGCAAGAAATACAGCATCAGAGTGAAGCCGGCATACACAAGCCACAGCAACTTTGCGGTTTGCTGTACCCTTGGGGTCAGTTTGTCTGCGGTGGGGCCGGGCGTCTCCGCCTGAAACAGCTGCATTCCACCAACACCCAACAAGGGCAGGATTGCGATCGTCAGCACGATGATCCCCATGCCACCCAACCAGTGCGTCAATGATCGCCAGAACAGCAGACTTTCAGGGATGTCTACCAGCAATGCGTTCACAATTCCGTCCTGTCTCACACCACCGAAAATGGTAGCCCCTGTAGTTGAGAATCCGCTCATGGTCTCAAAGACGGCGTCGGTGTACGATTCGAGCACACCACTAAGCCAAAAGGGGACAGCCCCGACCAACGAGACCAACAGCCATGTTGATGCAACGATCAAAAAAGCTTCACGAGTGTGAATTTCGTCCTGAGGCTTAAACAGCCACCAGCAGATCCCACCGAACACGCTTGATCCGACCCCAGAAACGATGAAAGACCACCATACACCGTCGCCATATATCAAGGACACCATTGCAGGCATCATCAGAATGAAGCCGAAGAAAAACAAAAGTGACCCGAGCACCCCCAGGACTACACCAAAGTTGACCGGTATGTGTTTGAACTGCAGTTTCACGAGCGATCAGATTTGGTGACGAAGTAAGTCACGAAAAATAATTGCTGACGGCGTCAATCGCGCCCGGTAACGTGAAAACAATCACAGTGTCGCCGGTATCGATTTGGGTGCTGCCAGTGGCGATTTCAATGTGGTCGCCCCGCACAATGGCGCCGATCACGCTTCCGTGGGGCAGCCGAATTTTGCTCAGGGGCTTATTGGCAGCCTTGGCACCCTTGGCGCACACGAATTCCAGCACCTCGGCTTTAATTCCGTGCAAGGTCACGGACGAAAGGACATTCCCGCTGCGAACATACCGGTGGATTTCATTTGAGGCTGCCAGTTTCTTGTTGATGGCAGCATCGAGGCCGATGGTGGCACTGAGTGGGATGTACTCGGGTTTCGACACCAACGCCACGGTTTTGGCCACGTTCATGTGTTTTGCCATGAGGCAGCTGATGATGTTCGACTCCTCGTCGTCGGTAACGGCAATGAAGGCGTGCATCTCGGCGATGCCCTCAGTTGCAAGAAGGTCGGGATCGGTCGGATTGCCATGTAACACCAGGATGTTTTTACACTCGAGCGCCATTTCGTAGGCCCGGTCGTAATCTGGCTCGATCAGTTTGATGCGCCATCCCTTGTTCTCCGACGACAGCATCCTGGCCACGTACGAACCCACCCCTGAACCACCGGCGATCATGATGTTGTGGATAGGCTTGTTGAGCCGGCCGGTCGACCGAATGACATCCGGCACATCTTCCGTTTTGGCAATGATGAAAATTTGGTCGAGCGCTTGGATGCGGTTGGCACCATAGGGTATGATAGTCATCGAACCTCGGTTCACGGCAACCACACGGAAGGTCAGGTCGGAATGCTTCTGGGCGTATTCCATCAAACTTTTACCCACAAGGGGAGATTCCCGGTCGATTCGTATCCCTACAATCTGAAGCTTGTCGTTGGCCAGTGATACCACGTCGGTTGCAGCTGCCCGCTTGATCAGCTGAACGATCTCTGTGGCGGCCGAGTACTCGGGGTGAATCATCACGTCGATGCCAAGGTCGCTCGGATTAAGAGGGATGTCGGGCCTCGTGAGCTCAGTGTTTCGCACACGTGCAATGACCGTATTGGCACCCAATCGTTTGCCCAACATGCTGGCGATCATGTTCACTTCATCGACACTCGTGGCCGCAACCAAGATGTCGGCCTCCGGAACCTCACAACGAATCAGATCGCGGACGGATGTCGCGGTGCCTTCGACCACCATGACGTCGTGCCGTTCCTTTAAGCGCGCCAGAGCATCCTTGCTTCGGTCAAGCACGATGACGTCATGTTTTTCTTCAGACAGGATTCCGGCCAAATCTTGACCTACTTCGCCGCACCCGAGAATTACGATTTTCAAGGCAAAAGGGGGAAAGTTGCGTCCACGCCACAAACCGCAGGTTTGGTGAACGCATCTAAATTATGAAGAAATTTTGTTCATTTCAGATATATTCGACACATTGCGACGATACTCCTATCCCCATGATCTGCCAATGCTCCGCCATCGTACTTCGTGCCACCGATTTCCAGGAAACAAGCCGGATCGTGTCGTTGTACACCCGCGACTTTGGGAAGGTGAGCGTCATAGCGAAGGGTGCGAGGACGCAAAAAAGTAAGTTCGCAAGCAAATTGGAGCCTGGGCTAGTGGTGGATGTGGTCTATCACCACAAAACAGGCCGTTCGGTGCACACGCTTGCTGAGATATCTGTACCCAATCCGTGGCCACCGAGCGCCAACCAACCCGACCGGTATGTTGCCCGCATCGCATTCACCGACTTGTTGAGCCGGCTGCTTCAGGAGGACGGTGCCAACGAGGTGTTGTTCGACCATTGTTCCCAAGTGTTGAACTGGCTCGTCGAAACGACCCAAAATCCAGTGCAGCTCTTCCCTTATATCGTCGTCAGGCTGTGCGCCTGGCTTGGGGTTGCGCTACAGTGCGATGCACAGCACGACCATGAGGGTGTGAGGCCCCTGTTCGAGATTGAATCTGGCTTGGTGTCGAATGCTTCTGATTCCAGGGGAATGCCGCTCACGCATTCCATGTTTGCCTATTTATCCAATTCGATTCATGGGCGCCGAAAAGAATTGCTCGAGTTGGAACTTCCCGACTCCGATTTACGTCAAATGACATATATCATGGATCGTTATATTGCCTATCATTTCGACGGCGTGCGGCCACGAACAACCCAAATACTCTTTGACTCGTACTCGGAAGCCCTGTCATGAATTTTCGTTCCAACTCTCTCGTTTACTTCCTGTTAGTTCTGGTCGGTGTATTGATCGGGGTTGTTTTCATGTTGCTGCAAAGCGGCGACCAACGTCGTCCTGTCGAGTTCACGTTGGCTCCCCAAATGAATGTGTCGACGCACGACCCGATCGAAAACGTCGGACTCGAGGCGCCCTACATCCAGTTCAAGCAGGTCGCTTCAATGGTGACGCCCACGGTCGTGTTCATTGAGGCGAGCGTCATTCAAAACAGGATGGCGATGCCCAACGACGAAAATCACCGCGGTCGAGGCGGCGAAGATCTATGGAATCGATTTTTACCCGGTCGAAGGGTTGCCGTTGCCGGCTCTGGGGTGCTCATTTCCCATGACGGATATATTTTGACGAACAACCATGTGATAGCGAACGCAGAACGCGGACAAGTCACTGTGGCTTTGCAGGACAAGAGGACGTACCGGGCGCGCATCATTGGCCAGGATGCGAACACCGACCTTGCCGTCATCAAAATTGACGACACCGACCTGCCACACATCCCCATCGGCAATTCCGACATGGTTGAGGTGGGCGATTGGGTGCTGGCGGTTGGAAACCCATTCCGTCTTCGTTCGACGGTGACGGCCGGAATTGTGAGTGCGCTGGGACGCAATGTGGACATTATCAACACCCCGCTCCGCATCGAGAGCTTCATCCAGACCGACGCCGCGATCAATCGAGGCAACAGCGGTGGCGCCTTAGTCGATGTAACCGGTAACCTCATCGGCATCAACACAGCCATCGCGACGGAATCGGGGGTTTACGAGGGCTACGGTTTTGCTATTCCGAGCAACATGGCCGTCAAAATCGCCCAGGACATGATCGAGTACGGTGAGGTCAAACGTGCATATCTCGGTGTTGAAATCCAGTCGCTCAGTTTCGACCGTGCCAGAAATTTGGGCATGGCCAGCGCAAGGGGTGTTGAAGTGAGCCGAGTGGTGCGGAATGGCTCAGCCGACCGGGCAGGCCTCAAGGTGACGGACGTCATTCTCGAGGTCAACGGCCAGCAGGTGAACGAGTCGCATGAGCTTCAGGCACGCATTGCCATGGTGCGTCCGGGCGACGGCGTCGATCTGCGCATTTGGAGCGGCGGTGCCGAACGACTTGTACGGGTTACCCTTGTGGGGCGGGATGACGAGAGCGTGAGGGAGCTGCTCAGAGGCGCAGAACCCGAACCGCTGCAGATCCAGCCAGAAGAGTCTCCCGTGCTTCGCGAAATGGAGTTCAGAGTTGGATTCAGGGCCACAGAGCTGAGCAGCCAAGAAGATTTCAGCCAGACTGATCTCGTTGTGACTCGCGTCGACGACGATTCTCGGGCATCCAGGGCAGGCATGCAGGTCGACGACCAGATCCTCGAGGTCAACGGATCCTTGATCGACAGTCTCGAAGAGCTCGATGATACAATGCGGAGGTCGCTGCGCGAAAATGGCCGCGTGTTGCTCACCGTGAAGCGTAAGGATGGAAGCACCACCTATTTGAGTATCCTCAGATAGCCTATTTAGGGATTCCAACATCCAGTGGCTCGGCCACGATGGAGATTGCCCTTGCAGCGGCGCCTTGTTCGATGTCGGTTTCATCCCATTGAAGCTCCAGGAGGGACTCCATCTCCTGTTTCAGGTTGATCCTCATGTGATAGGATTCTTGGTGGGCAAGGTATCGGCGCACGAGTCCGGTTCTCGAACGGCTCACACTAAAGGCTGCATACCCTTTTTGCCACCGAAACGCGGATGCGTTCTCCGGGTCGAGTTCCTGAAGCCACTGGGCCGAGTCCTTTTTCAACTTAGCCAGCATCGTGTTCAGAAGCATGCGTGGATGGTGGCGAACAAGCAGGTGAACGTGATCGTGCATCACGGCAGACGCTACCATTTGGTGACCATATACAGTCAAAATGGATGCAAACGTACGCTGCAAGGGGTGACGCCACTCCCTGCGTATCGTAGAAGCCGAATTCTTTACAGAGAAGATGATATGCACATAGA
>CAYZWQ010000078.1:0-12383 GCA_964481355.1 uncultured Chitinophagales bacterium | reverse complement strand
GTGTCAACCTCGGCCAGCAACTCAGACTGGATCCGCATTGAGATGCGCATCATCGGCATGGAAGACATGCACACCGCCATGGAAGACAAGATGGATGCCTTGGATCAGAAAATTTGGAGCCTCACGGGCGACGAAGAGCGGACGGCCATACCGTTGGTCGACAGCCTCTCGATCGCAAACTACCGGTTTGCACGGCAAGTCCCCACATTTGACGACCATCCGGCCGTCAGGATGTTCGATTACGAAGCCGATGCAGCAGACGCCCGCGAAGGCATGGCCGACCTAATGATTCGCCCCATGGTAGGTGTCGGCTTACAGTATACACCCCTCAAGCCTAGGGAGGCAATGGGTGTGCGCACGAGCGGCAACGACATGATTATGCCCATGGTAAAGGTGAGCATACCGACTTCGAGAGAGAAAGTCCGGGCTGCGTCGGAAGCTGCCCGATCGGAATCTCTGAGTGCGCAGAGGGCGCGCGAAGACAAGATTGCCGAACTGCAGATGCAGTGGGCCGAGGCCATCTCGGAGTTGCAGCAAGCCGAACGAAACCTGATCACTGCCAACCGTCAACGGGCACTATCGAAGGAACTGTACGAAAATGAGTTGGTGCAGTTCAAGGCAGGGATGGGAAATCTCGGCATGCTGCTCGAAATCCAGGAAAGCTGGATCGGATTTCGCATAAAAGCACTTGAGGCCACCATGAGGCAACGCATGGCGTTCGCCAAACTCGAAGAACTTCAACCTTCCATCACAGGAGGCACCAACCAATGACATCCAACTACCCGATTCTGAACCGTCTCAACATGAACTGGCGTACATGGGCACTTTATGCGAGCATCCTTGTTCTTGGTCTGCTCGGTGGTCGCCTCATCTGGGGCGGCGGTGACCCTCATGCCGGGCACGACCACGCCACCACCGAGGACGGCGAAATTATATGGACATGCTCCATGCACCCGCAAATTCGCGAAAACGGGCCTGGCAAATGCCCTCTGTGCGGCATGGATCTGACACCGTTAAGCGCTTCGGGTGGCGCCGGAGCCGATGCGGGCCTCATCCGCCTGTCGGCAAATGAACTGAATCTATCCGGCGTGAGAACCGCCAAGGTTGGAGGCGGATCCGCAGACGGTACGATGCAGTTTACGGGGCGCATCACACCGGACGAACGTCTCCGTGCCGTCCTCACGGCGCACGTCGGCGGCCGCATTGAAAATTTGATGGTCGATTTCACCGGAAGCCGAGTCTATGAGGGCCAAATACTGGCCGAGATCTACTCACCAGAGCTTCTGCGTGCCCAACAAGAGCTGCGGCAGATGTACCAGTTCCGCGACGAGCAGCCCACGCTCTACAAAGCCACGCGCGATAAGATCGCCCTTTGGAAATTCACGGAACAGGAGATCGACGCCATGGCCACCTCAGACGAGATTACAGCCGTCGTTCCCATACGGGCAGAACGGAACGGCATCGTAACGACGCTGAACGCCCGCAAGGGAATGTATGTCGAACGCGGGGAAATGCTCGTTGAAATCGATGATCTGAGTGCGGTATGGGTGATATTGGACGCTTACGAGCAGGATTTGTCGCGCGTGAGAATTGGCCAATCCGTCGACATCGTCGCAGATGCCCTACCGGGAGAAACCTTCAAGGCAACAGTTCGATTCATCGATCCGGTTTTGAATCCGCAGACGCGCACGGTGGCAGTACGTGCCGAGCTCGACAATCCCGGCAACAAGCTCAAACCAGACATGCTCGTGCGAGCCCGGCTTCAGCAGGGCGGCAATCGCAACCAGACGATCACAATTCCAACTACTGCCGTGTTGTGGACCGGAACGCGTTCGGTCGTATATGTCAAGGAGCCCGGAGATGAACCCGACGGAAGTGGATTCAGGATGGTGGACGTGACACTTGGGCCACGCACGGGCGACTCCTACGAGGTAAAAAAAGGACTGAGCAACGGGGACGAGATCGTGGTACATGCCGCCTTCACCATCGACTCGGCTGCACAGCTGATGGGGATGGAGAGCATGATGAGCCAACGCGTCCAACGGGCGGCTGAGGACGAGGCATTGCAGAAGGCAATCGTGCAAGTCATGAAACCCTATCTTGACCTCAAGGACGCGCTAGTGGCCTCCGACGACCCCGTCGCGGCCAACATGGCACGCGAAGTGGTAAACGCCTGGCAACGCTTCTCAACCTCGCCACAGAGTGAGGAAGAGAGGGACATGTTCAACACGATGAAAGCAGCCGTACTTGGCGGAGCCCGCAGCACAGCCGGAGCTACTGACCTTGAGAACCGCAGGGTTCATTTCGAAACCCTAAGCAACGCCCTCATAGCATTGATCGACCGTTACGGGATCACGGGTACCACGCTTTACAAGCAGTATTGCCCAATGGCGTTTGACGACAAAGGCTCGTATTGGATCAGCGCTGAGCGACAGATCCGAAATCCCTACTTCGGAAGCATGATGCTCGCCTGTGGCGAAGTGCGGGGCACATGGGAATGAAGCGATGGGGCACCGACTGAGACTAGCAATGTCGGGTAGTGAAAGGCGTCACCACGTTGCGCCTGTGGTTATCATACTTATGGACATACATTGACACCAGGCTGATGAATGCCGCAATGTAAAGCGTGTACAGATATGCGTTTAGCAGGAATCCGTCAGTCCAATCCGGACCAGTCATGTGCGTATGTATCGCAGCGAGCGTGATCCAGATGATGGATGTACGGTGTATCCAACGCCACAACTTCGGTGCACCATGGATCACGATGGCCGACATCGTCGCGGCGAGTCCATAAAACCCCCAGATGCCGATGTTCACCTCCCAGCGGCGATGGAGCGGAAGCATGAACGTGAACACACGATAGAGCTCATCGGGAAGGAAACGTACCGTCAGAAGCAATCCGTGGACAAGGGCCAATATCACAACCGCCAAGCCAAGCTGATGATGCAGGCACAACCGCTGGCCCTTGGTACCAATCATCTTGTCGAGGGCTGGCCATGCTGCCAGTAAAAGTACCGATATTGCGAAGAGGGACATCGACAGATAGCCCGATAAATTCGACAGGGTAGTCCATGGTTCGACGGCGTGACGGCTTGGTTCGCCGGTTGCAAGAAGCCGCAGCGGGATCACCACGAGAGCCAAGGCCCATACAAGGGCGGCGCGCGAAAGCGCAGGGGATTTCATATAGCCTCCAATAAAAAGCTGTTCCCCCTTAGACGCCCCAACTTCATCCTTGTTCTTGCTCTTGCTCTTGTTCTTGTTCTTGCTCTTGCTCTTGTTCTCGCTCTTGCTCTTGCTCTTGCTCTTGCTCTTGCTAAAGATTGTAAAAAACAAGCATATGTCCGTTCGGTTTCTCATATTAAGACCACGTGATCACCAAATCGGCCATACACGTTGGCCGTGTCAGCCAAAAACCATCCAAATATGAAAAACATCTACCACCGAATGGTGAAGGGGCTTGTCGTTGTCGGCTGCCTGCTCCTTGCACCTTCTGTTTCTAATGCCCAGGAGACGGGTAATTTTGAATTGGCAGAAAGATTCTCGGCTTCCAACGTATCGCAGAAGGTCGGGAGTACAAGTGTCTCGGCCCAGTGGCTTAAGAATGCCGACACATTTTGGTACCAGTGGAACGACGGCGAGGGACGTCGATGGATGTACATCGACGTTGCCAAGAAAATCAAGCGTCCGCTTTTCGATCAGGACGATCTGGCCGCCAAGCTGAGCGAGCAGTTCAACAAAGGTATTCCGGCGACGGATCTGCCGCTGCGCAACTTCCGCTTTGACGAAGACAAGAAACTGTTCTCGTTTCACGTCGACAGCATACAGTTCACCTATCATGCCGAGCGCATGGAGCTCATCAAGGGAGATTCGCTCAAACGCGACACTCCGGAGCCTTGGGCATCGTACTCTCCCGACAGCACCTGGATTGCCTTCGCACGCAACCACAATCTGTATGTGATGCGCGCCGACGATCCCGACAGCACCGAAATTCAGCTCACGTCCGACGGAGAGCGTTGGTTCAGCTACCAAGCCAACCACGGCGACACCACCTCCACGCGCCGACTGCGCGCACGGGCACAGTGGTTTGAGGACAGCAAAAAAATGATGGTCAAGCGGCAGGATTTCCGTAAAGTCGGAGAGCTCTGGGTCATCAACACGCTGGGTAACAACCGCCCGAGTTTGAACACCTACAAGTATGCGATGCCTGGCGAGAAGGAGCACTATGTTGACCATCTCGAGATATTTGACCCGAACTCGAAGGAAATGGTGAAGATCAAGGCCGACAAATGGCCGGATCAATCGATCGGTGGAACCTATTTCGGAAGCAGCGGCGGTGTGTTCACCACCAAGACTTCGGACTATGTCTATTTCCTGCGTCGTAACCGCACTTGGGACGAAATCGACGTCTGCAAGGCCAACACGGCCACCGGTGAGGTTCAGGTGCTATGGTCCGAAACCAGCAAGCCGTATTTCAACACACGGTACGCCCAGCTTGCCATCATCAACGAAGGCCAAGAGTTCCTGTGGTGGAGCGAGCGCACGGGTTGGGGCCAGCTGTATCGCTACGATGCAAACGGCAACCTCAAGAACAGGATCACTAGCGGCCATTTCATGGTCGGCGACATCGCGCGCATCGACACGACAGCGCAGACGATCTACTTCTCCGGGTTTGGACATGAGTCAGCCAATCACCCCTACTATGCCAATTATTTCAAGGTCAAGTTCGACGGGTCTGGCATGAAGCATCTCACACCCGAGGATGCCCACCACACATTCAGCATGTCGGAGACGAACAAGTATTTCGTGAGCAACTACTCCAGGGTCGACATGCCGACAAAAACGGTGCTGCGCGACAGCGAGGGCCGTGTGGTGATGGATCTTGAGGCTGTCGAGATGGCACGTCTCGACGAAATTGGCTACAAGCTGCCCGAGGTGTTTTCCGTCAAGGCAGCAGACAACGTGACCGACATCTATGGCGTGATGTGGAAACCGATTGATTTTGACCCAAACAAGAAGTATCCGATTATCACGTACGTGTACCCGGGTCCACAGACGGAGCCCTTCCCGATACCGTTTTCCATCTCCGGCAATGCAGGCCGCTCCAATTCGCTGGCTCAGGTCGGTTTCATCGTCGTTGCAATCGGCAACCGGGGTGGCAACCCGATTCGTCACAAGGCGTACCATCAGTTCGGGTATGACAACCTGCGCGACTATGCCCTTGCCGACAACAAGTACGGCCTCGAGCAGCTCGCTGCCCGTCATAGCTTTATCGACATCAGCCGAGTAGGCATCTACGGCCACTCGGGTGGAGGTTTCATGAGCTCAGCGGCCATATTGAGCTACCCAGATTTCTACAAGGTGGCAGTGTCGTCGGCGGGCAACCACGACAACAACATCTACAACATCTGGTGGGGTGAAGTTCACCATGGTGTGAAGGCAACCACCCGCAAGGTCAAGGAGAAAGACGAGAACGGGGAGGAGCGGGAAGTCGAGCGTACGACCTTCAGCTCGCGTATTCCGACCAACGCCCAGATTGCGCCAAACTTGAAGGGTAGACTGTTACTCGTTCACGGTGAAGTGGACAACAACGTACACCCGGCCAACACCTACCGCCTGGCAGAAGCGCTCATCCGTGCTGGCAAAAAGTTCGACATGATCATCTTCCCAGGTGCGGCACACGGCTTTACCGGTCACTACGGCGCTTATTTCGAGTACCGCATGTTCGACTACTTCGCCGAGCACCTGTTGGGTGACTACCGCCCGAACATTGAATTCGTAATGCCTCGTACCGGCGGCGGCGGCAACAACGACGACTGATAGATCCAAGGAATCTAGGGCAACGAGGGCATCAGGGGCATTAAGTTTGTGTCGCTGATGCCCTCTCCTTTTTGGTGCGTATCTACATGCTCTGCTTTAATCCGTCAACGACATCCTTGTAAGTGACCCCGCTCTCGACGGTCGCTATCATAGGCTTACCAAGCAGCAGCTTATACTTGCCACCGAAGTAGCGATGGATTTCAGACAAATGATCGCGGTTGATGATGAACGCCCGATGAACCTGCACAAACTGACTTGGAAGGGCGTCGACCAACCGCGTCAATGAGGTATCGATAGGATACTCCTTCTTGTCGCGGGTAAGGAGATAGACCAATTTGTCTCTGGCCTCAAAATGGGTGATATCGTCGAATCGGATGAATAACGTCCGGTCTCCGACCGTCACGGGGTACGATATGGGCTTCGGTTCCTGCCGCAACGAAGCAGCAAGTTCGAGAAGGGCCTCCAGCGATGTGCTGGAATTTTGAGTCACAGTGTTTGGAATACGTTGCAACGCATCGGCAAGCCGAGCTTCGTCGACCGGCTTGAGCAGATAATCGACCGCCTTGTGTTCAAACGCCCTGTAGGCATAATCGGAGAAAGCCGTCGAAAAAATAACACGGGGAACGTGGGTGATGCCGCTCAATATGTCGAATGCATCTCCGTCGCCAAGACGAACATCCAAAAAAACGAGGTCGGGAAGCAACTGGTCGATTTTTGAAACTGCTTCACGCACACTTCCACACTGGTCGATCACGCGAATGTGTGGATGACTCTGAAGCTGCCGCACAAGGCGCTCTCTTGCTAACGGTTCGTCGTCCACAACGATGGCCTTGACGATGTTCATTGACGTGGGGACTTCGTTTTTAATGACACGACGACTGCCTTGTCGGGTGGATTCTTGAATTCGAGTTCGTATGCATCGGGGTAGCAGAGCTCGAGGGTGTCAGAAACGCTCTGGAGACCGAATCCACCAGGAATTGGACTAGGAAAGGGACCTCCGTTGTCGCTCACGGTAACCATAAGGCAGCCATGGTTCACTCTTGCGTCAACGTCGACCTGGACCATCGATCCGTCGCTCGGGCGGCCGTGGATTATGGCGTTCTCGACGATGGGCTGCATCAGAAATCGGGGCATTTTCCAGGCGGCAGCTTCCTCGCTCACCGACAACTGATAGCTCAGCTTGTCGCCGAATCGCGTTTTTTCAATGTCGAGATACGTCCTTAACAAGTCGATGGCCTCGTGCACCAAAACGGGCCCCTCCCCTTGCCTGTCGAGAAGCTCGCGGAACATCCGGGCCAAATCTAAGCTCATCTTTTCGGCGGCGGCCGGATTGGACGCTATCTGCGATGCCAACGAATTGAGCGAATTGTAGAGGAAGTGAGGATTCAGACGAGCTTGGATGGCTTGAAGCCTTGATCGGTCGGCAGCCGCTTTCAATTGCTCAACTTCCCTGTTACGCTCGGCTTGCTCGGTGCGGATACCCATCTCCTGGAAGTTGCTCAACAAACGCATGAACGCCACAACATTTGCAATCACCAATATGATGTAAAGATCCATGTAGGCAAATGCGTAGGACAACCCCGTCGTTTTCCAAACCAAATCGTCGCCCAACAAAAAGTGGTTGGCAACATTTCCGGTAAAAAATCCCAAGATGCTGCCGACATTGATCGCCGCATATTCGATCAGCTGCCGGTAGTCGAACCGCGAGATGTTCTTGCACAGTGTCTGTGCTGACCGAAGCATCAGCAAAGCGAAGAAACCTGAAAGAAGCGCGTACGTTGTCGTTTGGTTAAAGAGCTCCGACAGCTCATCGGCATCGCCGATGAAAATGCCCATCACCAACGAAAAGAGCAGGGTCAACACAAGTATTCGCGCCAGTTGATTCCAGATCGACATCTTGGAACCAAAACGATACAGTGGCAAGGCAACGTAGATCATGAGTCCAAAAAGGGCAAACCCTATGGCGTAAAAGAAATAGGTCATGATTTCCATAACAGCGAAGTTAGATGAAAGGATGGTTCGCTGCAAAGAAACGGACTATTCACGCCCTTGGATGTCATTTTCCGACGAATTGCCGATTTGGGTGGACGAATTCATCGGAGCATCGGTACATAGGGTCTCGATTATTGCCCGATCATCATCTTCAATTCCTCGATGCGCATGGACAACTCGGATCGATCCATGTCTCGGTACTCTTCGGGCAGTAAATCTTTGCTGGTGCATTCCATGACGGCACAGAGCGTTTGTAGCTCGACCTCCTCCGGATAGTTGGGCGGCAGGAAATCGGCGAAGGTGTAATTGAGCACGTCGAGGTTGACACTCGGAAGCCCAAGGCTGGCCGCACGGAATTTCGCACGGGTCAGGGCGGCCTCCATGTCGGCACCGCTAAAACGGACCGTGCCCTTTTTGATGAGTTCGGGGATTTCGTCGGTGTCGGTGGCCAGCGACGTCTTCTTCTTCATGGCAGTGTATAGTTCGATGCGTTCCTCTTCGGTCGAAGGCGGGAACAAGGCCAAGTGCTCCTCCGCCCGTCCTTGGCGCTTCAAGTCCACAGGCATCAGGTCTGGCCTTGCGGTCATCAGAAACCACATGATGCGGCCGCGGTTCTCGGTGTTGCTCATGAACTGGGCGATTTGCGCAAACACACGGCTGGAGACGCCGCTGTCGCCCGATGCATTGCGGTCGCCCAGGTAGGCGTCCGCTTCGTCGATCATCACTGCCACCGGTGCCATGGCGGTGAGCAGATTTAGGATCTTTTCGAGATTGCCCTCGGTCACCCCCTGCCATTGCGACCTGAAATTCTTCAGCTTGACCATAGGTACTCCCACCTCCGAAGCAAAACAGGTCACAATGAAGGTCTTTCCCGTTCCGACGGGTCCACATACCAGGTAGCCCATGGGAAGCACGTCGCCACGGCCTTGTTTGAGCGCATTTGCCGCCTCGCGCAGGTGGAGTTTGACCTTGGCGTGACCGGCCACGAAATCAAGGTTGAATCGTGTCTGAACAAACTCGAGCAACCCGTACGCTTCGGCCTCGATCAGCTCCTTTTTATTCCTGATCAAGGAGTCGAAGGTGATGGGCTGCTTGTTCTCCTTGGCGGATGCCATCACCGCCTGCAAGTTTACAAAGCTCAGACCGGCGGTCTGCTGTGCGAGCACTTCCATCGGCACCGTGCAGAAGGTGTTGAACTCCTCCTCAGATCCGTACGCACGAATAAAGTTCGAGCGCTGCTCAATGCTTGGCAGGTCGACCCTCAACGCGGTGGTGTATGGATTTTGGACCAGTTGCCGGTTTAAGTCGGACAGGTTCTCCGTCATCATCACCAACGAAAAGTCGGCGTTCAGGAACATCGGATCGTGGCTCCATCGCAGCAGGTAAACCAATGCGTTTCTGTCTTCCGCGCTGGCGGCGCCGCCCTCATTCACCGGCACGATGGTCTCGGTGTAATCGATGATGACCGCGATGCTCTTGCCGTCGGATACGCGCATCCGGAAGTAGTTCTCCATCAATGTGAACACACGCACGGGGTCTTTGGGCATCTTACCGGCATATTCGGTACCCATGAGGGTGTCGTAGCCGCTCACGGCGCGGTTGAAGTCAGACATCGAGGCTTTATCCCGAAATTGCACACCGCTTGCGCGGTCGTAGTACAAAACGATGTCGCGCCCGCCGAACAGCTCGTCGGACAGGAAATTCCGCATCCTTAAATACTCAGGTTTGCCCGCCGGAGTGTACTGCACGTAGTCTCTGACGTTGCCGTGCAGAATAAATTGGTTGATGGTCTTGCTGAAGTACTTACGGGCAAATTCGCGCGCCCAGTTCGGGTAGTGATCGAGCATGGCAGTTGTGTGACGTCATTGGATGTTTGACCCAATTTAACGCATAGCCCTCATTAAGGTTGCAACAATTTCAATCCATTTTTATGACCCGCACCGTGTCGATACGGGTTGGGGTCGCCTTCGTGATCACAAATTTGAACCTGTCGATCATGATCTCCTCGTTCACCTTCGGAATCCTCCCCAAATTGAACGTGATATGCCCAGTTAGGGTCTCGTAATCGTCGCTGTGCCGATTGATCTTGAGCTCCGGGAAGCGCTCGTCGATGTCGTCGAGGTATGCCATTCCACTGATGATCCAAGTGCTGTCGTTCATCTTCTTGATGAGCACGTCTTCGGTGTCGTATTCATCCTGGATGTCTCCTACAACCTCCTCAAGAAGATCCTCGATGGTGATAAGGCCCGCAGTGCCTCCATACTCGTCGATCACGACGGCCATGTTGTCGTTGCTGCGCCGAAATTCGGCCAGGAGGTCCTTCGATTTAGTAGACGACGGCACCAGTCGGATTGGACGGATGATCTCAGCCAAGGTCTCGGGCCTGTCGAACAAGTCGTAAGCGTACACCAGGCCGATGATGTTGTCGATCGACTCGTCGTACACCGGAAGCTTCGAGAAACCGGTACTCACGAACTTCTTCAGAACCTCGGGTATTTCGGCCGTTCGTTCAACAGCTTGGATTTCGGTACGGGTGATCATCGACTCCTTCACCCTCATCCCCGACAGCTTGAGCACGTTCGTCAATATCTCGGTCTCCTCTTTGTCGATGTCGCTGTGCTCTCCGTCCTCGGCCATCTCGTGAAGCAAGAGCTCGATGTCTTGGCGTCGGAAAAGTTGCTCTACCTTATTCGTCTCGATGTTCAGCAGACGCACGATGGTGCGCGACATTGACTCGGCAACCCAAACGAGGGGTTTGAGCACGATACCCACGAATCGAAGTACCGGAGCCATTGGTGGAAATGCGGAATCGGCGTGTACCCGAAACAGCGCTTTGGGCATGATTTCACCAAATATCAGAATCACGATGGATGCGACGGTTGTCTGGATCACCATTACCATCAGCTCGCTGGGGCTTGACCCAATCCATGCACCATACACGTTGGCTATCGGCACCGTCAAGAACACAGTCATGAACGTCGCATAAAGCACGTTCGCAATGTTGTTGCCGATCAGAGTCGTCGAGAGGAATGCCTCGGGATTCTTAATAAAAAACTGGATAAAGGAGGAAGCCGGCCCATTTTGTCGGACTTTCAGCTCCAGTTTGAGGCGGTTCGCCGTAACGTAGGCAATCTCCGAACCGGAGAAGAAGCTGCTCAAGATAATCGTGACCAGGATCAGGAACCACTCAATCATGCGTGGCTCCTATTCTAGACGGAGGTTCCAAGTAACGTGTGATTCGTTGATAGTAAGTAGGTGCGGCAGCTTTGTGCTTCACCTATCCGATGAAAATGCTTCGAAAGAAGCTAAAAATCAAGATACGATGATTATTGAAATAATTCGGTTTCAGCCACGGGCAGACTGATCGTGAAGGTGGTCCCTTTGCCGTACTCGCTGTCGAATGATAGGACGCCGTCGTTGGCCTCGATGTACTCCTTGGCCAGCAACAGGCCCAATCCCATGCCCTTCTCGTTGTTTGTGCCATAGGTGGCCGTGGCCGAGCCCGACAGCAGCTTGGCGGCCTCCTCCTTCTTGATGCCGACGCCGTTGTCGATGATCTTGACTATGAGCCGTCCTTTGGCCGACTCAATGTAGATGTCGACGTTGCCGTTGTTTCGAGTGAACTTGATCGCGTTGTTGATCAGGTTTCTGACGGCGATGGTGATCATGTCGGGATCGGCATAGATCTTGTCTTCCGTACTCGAATGGATATTGATGGCGATATCCTTGTGCTGCGCGATCGGATCGTGAACCCGTACGATTTCTTCGAGAACCGTTATGGGGCTGAACGGTTTCGGATGGGCCTTCATGCCATGCATTTGACCCTTGGACCATGTCACCAGATTGTTGAGCATAGCCGTCGTGCTTCTTGTCTGTTCAAGAAGCTGCTGTTGCACCAAACTGCGTTTCTCGGTGTCGAGGTTCATCCGGTTCAACATCTCCAGATATGTCTGAATCGATGAAAGCGGACTGCGAAGGTCATGCGAAATGATCGACAGAAGCTTCGATTTGTCGTGGTTCAGCCGCTCGAGCTCTTTGTTCTGCTTGTCTATCTCGCGGGCGCGCTCGAGGGCGACCTCCTTCTCTTTGTCGAGGTTCTGCCTTAGGTAGAACGTGATGAAGTAGATGAACACGATGCTGACCAAATAGCTGGTGATCAGGTCGAAGTACCGGGAGATGGGGTTGTCGTACGACGAAGGAATGGCGTTCGGCATCATGAACTCGAACGTGAGCAGGAAAGACGGCACCGCCAAGTGCATCCACACCCACACCCATTGGTGCTTCTCGGTGGTGGTGGCGATCAGAAGCTGAAAGGTCAGAAAGAAAAGAAAGAGCGTCGGACCAATGGAACCGGAGTTCGCAAAGTAGTTGAACGTCATCAACCCATAGCTGCCCAGGGCATACACCAGGATGGCCAAGGTGTGCAGGCGATACACGCGGCTCATGGTGTGAACCGCGAGGATTCCTATCAGCGCAAGCCATAGGGTCCTTACCACCAGATCCAAACCGATCACCGAATTGATCGGCATGATCGTGAGCAACAGCACGATGGAAATCCCCAAAATGGCGTGCAA
>CAYZWQ010000077.1:8406-12471 GCA_964481355.1 uncultured Chitinophagales bacterium | reverse complement strand
TAAAGAACTACACGTTCCAGCATATTCTCGAAGGGTTCAAGGTAGCGCCTGAACTTGCCAAGAACGGAGCTCATGCGTCGACCTTTGCCGACTGGTGGGCCTACAAGTTTGAAGTGTACTACGCTAGCGCCTACAACGCTGCGGTTATGAACAGCTATGGCGTAAACGTGAGCATTAACTCGGATTCAGGCGAGCTCATTCGCCACCTCAACCATGAGGCTGCGAAGACGATGAAGTACGGAAATGTATCCCGCGAGGATGCGCTCAAGATGATCACCATCAACCCTGCGATCCAAATGGGAATCGACAAGATGACGGGAAGCCTGGAAGTCGGCAAAGATGCCGATTTCGCGATTTGGTCTGCCGATCCTCTCAGTGTGTATTCCGTCTGTGAGAAGACCTTCGTGGACGGGGTGGTGTATTTCGACCGCGATAACGATCCGGACGACATGCGTATCCAGATTAGCAGCACCGACACCTTCGACCCTGCAAATGCCACCGAATCGATCGTCGGTCGACATATCGATTCGTGCATGCAGGACGTCTGGAATCTGTTCGAGGAGTCCAGCTTGGATTACTCTTCCAGTTTCTGGCATCGCGGCCATTTCCACCTGAATTTTGAAGATCGTTGAGGTTTAGCATGAGACTGACAAAATCTACATTTGGGTTCTTGGCGACCCTCGCCATATTGGCAATTACCTTGACGGATGCTATTGCCCAGATACCTGAAAAGGCCACTTTTGGTAAATACGCCATCATCAACGCCGAAATACACACCGTATCTGACGGCATTATCCGTCAAGGCACGGTTCTCATAAATGGCAAGAACATCGAGTTCGTGGGCACCAACGCGAAAATCACGGACGAGTATGAAGTTATCGATGCGAGCGGGAAGCGCATATATCCGGGCTTCATCGATTCGCACACCTATCTGGGTCTCGTTGAGATTTCAGCCGTTCCTGTTACGGTCGACAACGCCGAGGTTGGCAATTACAACCCTCAAATGCGTGCGTTTACCGCAATTAATCCAACGGCGGCAGCCATACCGGTGACCCGCGTGAGCGGCGTTACCACAGTTATTGCCGCACCGACGTCTGGACGGGTATCAGGCAAGTCGACACTCATCAATCTGTATGGATACTCACCCGACAGCATGGCTGTGGCTGCAAATGTGGCTCTCCAGATGTCGTGGCCGTCGATGGGTGGCGGCGGTGGGTTTGGTGGTGGTGGTGGTGGTTTCGGCGGTCAACAGCGTACTCCTGAGCAGATCCGCGAGGCCTTCGAGCAGAACCTGCGCGAAATACAGGAATATTTCGATCGAGCCAAGTTCTACGACACCATGATGGACTCCTACGAGAGCAGCCCTACTGGTAAGAAGCGCCCTGACAAAGACCAAGAAATGGATGCCATGCGCGAAGTGATCGATGGCACCATTCCCGTGGTCATCACCGTCAACAATGAGCGTGACATTCTCGAGGCGCTAAAGTGGATCAAAAAGAACAGTCACCTTCGCTTTGTTCTGGCATCAGTGGCAGAAGGCTGGCGAGTTGCAGACAAGATTGCCGAGGCCGGTGTCCCCGTTTTGGTGGGTCCAATGCTTCGAACACCCTCGCGGGCCTATGACAACTATCAGCGTCCTTATGAAAATGCAGGTCTGCTGGCCAAAGCCGGCGTGAAAATAGCCATCATTACGAGCGGAACCGAAAACGTTCGCAACCTTCTGTACAATGCCGGCTATGCGGCGACATACGGACTTGGCGTTGAGGAGGCCGTCAAAGCCATCACGCTGAATCCTGCCGAGATTTTCGGGGTAGCAGACCAGATCGGAAGCATTACTGCCGGTAAAATGGCCAACTTGTTCATAGCCGACGGCGACCCGTTCGAACCTTCGACAACGGTGGAACAAGTGTTCATCAGTGGGCATAAAATTCCGATGGTGAGCCGCCAAAATCAGCTTTATCTGGAGTTTATCCGTCGCGATCCATCTTTCCGCGGCCGATAGTCAGATATCCCGGCTTGTCAAAAACCCCAACTGCGTCAATGTGCGTGGTTGGGGTTTTTGCATGTATGGGTATGGCGGTTGTTTTTCCAAATGGCCCAAGCCAGGATTGTGGCTCCAAGAATCATAAGTGACGATTCCGTCAAATTGAGGCCGATGTGGGCATGGTCATGATTACCATCGTGGCTGTGACCCGTCAGAAGCGACTCCAGTCCGGTGTAGTGGAAACCCAAATGTGTGATCAGCATGATGGCTATCCCAGCCAAGTAATACCCCAGTAAACGATTGTTGCGATGTTTCTTCCATGTGGGGATGAAGCCAACGGCGCTGAGTGGAAGCACCGACAGCACCAGGACTGATTCGACCGTGGTCGAAAAGAAGGTGGACATTGCCGGAATAAGCACGATCAAGACCGGCGTAGTGAGGCAATGCACAACGCACAGACCCGAAAGAATGACCGAAACACGAGAAATGAATGGTATGGATGCTTTAGTTTGCATAAAAAAGGGGTGGGTCAGTTACATTCAGGGCAGTAGCCGAAAAGCTTGATTTCGGTGTGCTTGAGTTCGAATCCTGATGGAGTTGTTATGGAATTGAGCGGCGGCACATCGGGAAGGCAGAAGGTGTGCGCACATTTTTCGCACACGAAGTGCGGGTGTTCGGTTCCGTGGTGTTCATGTTGCTTAGCCTCGTTTTTATAGCCATAGGAAAATGTGCGGTCAACACCAGTGACTTTGTGCAAAATGCCGCACTCCGTTAGACTGTGGAGCGTTCTGTAGATGGTGACTCGGTCGATATGGGAACCGTTCTGACCAAGTAACCCCTCAAGTTGTTGGTGGCTGATCGGACCTAGTTGTTGCATCAAAACGTCCAATATTGCCACCCTTGCGGGTGTTACGCGAAGACCGGTGGATCTTAGCAGTGATTCTGTTGATTCCTGATGCTTGGACATGCTAGAAAAGATAACGTAATTGCAACTTGGTTGCAATTAAAAAACGGATCATATTATTGCATGGTTTGGGTACGAGTTTTGTATATTGGAAAGACGGCGAAAAGGAGTACTGTTCACCGGTTGGACGCGCTATTTGGAAGTAACGTGTCGGATAAGCCGAGGACGGTTGCAACGGCGGCATTTATACAGATTTGATTGTAGTGAAAAAGAATATTCGAATTGCATCCGGTCAGGGATTTTGGGGTGACATGCCTTCAGCGCCTGTAAATCAGGTCAAAAACGGCCCAATCGATTACTTGGTCCTCGATTATTTGGCGGAGGTCACCATGTCGATTATGCAGAAGCAGCGGGGAAGAAACCCAAACCACGGGTATGCGCTCGACTTCCCTCCCGTTGTAGAATCCGTCCTGGATGCGATCGTTCAAAATGGCGTCAAAATCGTGACAAATGCCGGTGGTGTGAATCCGCATGCATGCAAGGATGATGTACTCAAACGTGCCGAGAGAGCAGGAGTCTCCATCAAAGTTGCGGTTGTTGATGGCGACGACATCATGGAAGATATCAAACGGCTTGTAGAGTCGGGTCATGCCATGAGGAATATGGACACCGACGAGCCTCTGTCTAAGATTATTGACTCCATTCTGAGCGCCAACGTGTACTTTGGGGCCCGACCCATCGTAGATGCCCTGAAATCTGGCGCCGATGTTGTAATCACCGGCAGGGTTACAGACACCGGACTCACTTTGGGTCCGATGATCCACGAGTTTGGCTGGTCATTCGACGATTACGACAAGATGGCCGCAGGCACGATTGCCGGTCACATCATCGAATGCGGGGCCCAATGCAGCGGTGGCAACTTCACGGACTGGCAACGGGTGCCTTACATGGAGAGCATTGGCTTCCCCATCATTGAAGCCTACCCGGACGGTTCCTTTGTGGTGACCAAGCACGAGGGGACAGGTGGATGTGTCGACATCATGACCGTGAGCGAACAACTACTGTACGAAATAGGTGATCCATCATCGTATATCACACCCGACTGTGTGGCCGACTTCACCAGCATCAAACTGGAACAACAAGATGCCGACCGTGTTTTCGTGACCGGCATCAAGGG
>CAYZWQ010000077.1:0-8396 GCA_964481355.1 uncultured Chitinophagales bacterium | reverse complement strand
GGATTGCCAGCAACAGATTTTTATAAGGTATCGATCAGTTACAAAGATGGATACAAACTCACATCGACCCTCGTCTACGTGTGGCCGGACGCCATATCGAAAGCCAGCCGTGCTGGCGACATTTTATTGAAAAGAGCCGAGGCGTTGGGAATCAATTTCGACAAATACCGTGTTGAAATGGTCGGTTTCAACAGTTGCAGCGAAAGTGCCACTGAAGCGCCGTCCGAATACAATGAAGTGCAGCTTCGTGTCAGTGCCGTCTCCAGCTCGGAATCGGAATTGAACCGTTTTGGAAGGGAAATCGCCCCTCTCATCTTGACAGGTCCTTCGGGAGTTACGGGATTTGCCGGAGGCAGGCCGAAATCGAGCGAAATCGTGGCATACTGGCCGGCTCTGTTGAGCAAGCTGGCTGTCCAGCCGCGGGTTAGTGTGCATTCGTAGAAATTTTCATAAGTCTTAAAACAAGTAATTCAACACCTGATATGGTAATCGCAATCATTGGAGCCGGTCTTTCTGGGCTCACCGCCGCGAATCGTTTGGCTAAAGCCGGACATGAAGTGACCGTATTCGAAAAAAGCCGGGGATTTGGGGGGCGCATGGCCACGAGATATAAGTCCGGCGACCGGTCTGTCAAGTTTGACCATGGCACGTCTTATCTGAGCGCCAGTGGAGCCGGGTTCAAATCCTTCCTGAACCAGTATGTCGAGAGCGGTGTGCTCAGGAAGTGGACCAACAAGTTCATGTACGAAGACACCGACACCATCACCGAGGTATCGGCCACACCGGGAGGCGACGATTTGTTCGTTGCAGACAACGGCATGAACACGCTCGGCAAACTTCTTCAACGCTCGGTTGACGTACGTACCGAGACTAGGGTTGGCGGCATCACCTACTTTGGGAAAAACCGTGGCCAAAAGAAGGCTTGGATGGTCAATCTCGACAATCAGGACGTCTTCGAAGCGGATGCCGTGGTGGTTGCCGTGCCGGCCACTCAGGCGTATGGCATTATTCAGACTGCCGCCGACGAGCTTAGCATCCGCAAAATCATCAAGGAGATTGACGAAATCTCGTACGATCCGGACCTCAGCTTCATGTTCAGCTTCGGCAAGCAGGAAATTCCTGAGTGGGAAGCCCTCAAGATGGTCAACCCAATAGTATCCCTCATCATCAACGAAAGTTCGAAGCGCGACTTCGGCGGCGATTTGAATGTAGTTGTGCACACCACCCCTGAATTTGCCATCAAATACCAGAAGGACAATCGAGACATGGCGCTCCACGAAGTGCTGAAGGTCTTGATGGACGAGCTTGGTCCGTTTGCGGCCAATCCGGTTTGGCACGACACCCATTTTTGGCGATATGCGCGTGCGCGAAAGTCATTGGACATTCCGTTTTTCGAATGTAGCGACTCCGATCAGCCATTGGCGATCATTGGCGACTACTTCCTTGGCACGGACGCCGAAGCTGCCTACAATTCTGCCGTCGCACTCACCGACAGCTGGATACAGAAGTACCCATCCTGACCCAATAGAACGAATACGTCTCTCTAGTGAAAGATTTGTTGACACTGAACCGTTATTTCGCAGCCTACAAGAAGGAGGTTGTGGTGGGTACGATCTATTTGACCGTATCGAACGGCTTTTTGGTGTGGATTCCCATCCTGATTCGTCAGTCCATCGACCGGTTGGAAGCGATCACAATAATTGAAGGGGTCGGATGGTCCGGCATCGGGCAGGTGCTCTTCAACTCGGAGCATACGCTTACGCTGTTGGAGTATCCTGCATACCTGCTCTTGGCTTCGTTACTGTATGGATATCTGCTTTTTGCGACACGCCAAAATTTGATCGTCGCATCCCGAAGGATTGAATTTGACATGCGCAACGAGGTGTTCGACCACTTGCAGAAACTGCCACAGGCCTTTTATGCGAAGTCGAACACGGGCGACGTGTACGTGCGGGCGACGGAAGACATCAACAGGGTGCGCGATTACTTTGGTCCGGCGTACATGTACACGATCAACACAATCACTCGAGCCGGGATCATCATTGCCATAATGTTCATGGTGAACGTTGAGTTGACGCTGTGGGCGCTTTTGCCCTTGCCGCTGCTGTCGTTCATTGCCTACCATGTGAGCACGTACATAAACACGCGCAGCACCGAGATTCAGGAGCAATACTCAAGGCTGGCGGGAAGGGCACAGGAAGCCTTCTCAAGCATACGTCTGATCAAAGCCTACGTTCGCGAGTCGTACGAATCCGACAGGTTCAGGCAGGAGAGCGAATCATACCGTGTCACGAAACTCAAGCTCGGAATTGTGGAGTCGCTCTTTTTCCCGCTATTGAACCTGCTCATCGGATTCAGCACACTATTGGTAGTGTGGAAGGGCGGTATACTGGTGGTGGAAGGGGTGTTGACGATCGGAAACATCGCGGAGTACATTATTTACGTGACGTACCTCACCTGGCCTGTAGCCGCTTTGGGATACACGCTCAACTTGCTCCAACGGAGCGCGGCCTCGCACAGGCGCCTCGCCGACATCATGGCAGAACCTGTCGAAGAGGACATAGAAAATGGGCTTGAAGTTGGGCGTCCATTCGGGGAAATCGTCTTCGAAAACGTCTCATTCAGATATCCCGGTGCAGATACGGATGCAATCAGCAACATCAACATCAGAATACCTGCCGCATCGAAGGTTGCTTTAGTGGGGCGAACGGGCTCAGGCAAATCGACCCTCGTTCAACTGATACCGCGCATGTACGAGCCAACCGGCGGCCGGATAACGCTCAACGGAGAAGACATAAAAAAGTACAGCCTGGAATCGTTACGTAAACAAATTGGTTATGTACCTCAGGAGTCGTTCCTATTTTCGGACACGATTGCGGAAAATATTGCGTTCGGTATAGACACGATCGACGACGCACGCATCGAGAAAGCAGCTGAGAGGGCACAAATTTTGGACAACATTCAGGATTTTGACAAACAGTTCATGACCGTGCTGGGCGAGCGCGGCATTACGCTCTCCGGCGGCCAAAAACAGCGCACCTCCATTGCACGGGCACTGATCAAGGAGCCGGGATTACTCATACTCGACGACTCGCTTAGCGCCGTCGACAGCAAGACAGAGGAGGCATTGACTCGGGTTATGAGGGAAACCATGCCTGATGCAACCACCATCATTATTGCTCACAGGCTTTCGAGCGTGAAGCATTGCGACACAATACACATGCTTGTTCATGGCAAGATTGTGGAGAGCGGAAGCCACGACGACTTGATGTCACTTAACGGAGCCTATGCTTCCATGTACCGTAAACAGCTTATCGAACAAGAACTTGAGGCGCTTTAGACAGGTGCCCATGACCCCAAAACAACCACGACTACGTTCCAACAACAACCCTTAGGCCCACCCGTTTGAACGCCGGTGGGTCTGAACCAAAACTCATTCAAGGAGTACGACATGATCATCATGCCCCTAGGTATATCGTCTGCTACACCAACCGCAAACAGGCATCTTGCCTCTGTGGCTCTGTGGAGAGACGGACGGATATTTTTATTTGACTGTGGAGAGAATGCCCAAATGAGGATGCTCCAGGCAGGTATGAAGCGTTCCAAAGTAGACTACATCTTCATCACACACTTGCATGGAGACCATTATTTTGGGCTGCTTGGCTTGATTGCCACACTACACATCCAGAGAAGGGACCGGCCGCTTTATATCGTCGCACCCGTAGGCATTAAAGATTTCGTTGAGTTTAATTTGAAAGTTGCCGGAATTGAGGCAACCTTCCCCATCAATTTTACCGAAATACCCGACAACGCCGAACATATGGTCGTGGTGGAGGAGCCTGATTTCTTTATTGAGGCTCGTCCCCTAAAGCACAGCAAACCATGTTTTGGTTTCCGTTTCCAAGAGCGAGACAAACCCGGCAAGGTTAATGCCGAGTTGGCTGCCGAGCTCGGTATCACGGAGGACGAGCATTTCAAGATGCTCAAGGCCGGCGAAAGCGTCACGCTTGCCGATGGTACCGTCGTTGAGCCCAGCTCGATTGTGGGTGATGCTCGAAAGGGTGATTCGTTTGCATACGTCACCGACACCGACTTTTGCGAGAACAGTCTGCTGCTCGCCAAAGATGTCACCATTCTCTACCATGAGGCTACCTTTGGCAAGGCGCTAGAGGACAAAGCCCTAGAGACCGGGCACTCCACTGCCGAAATGGCTGCGGATGTTGCCGTGAAATCGAATGCGCAACGCCTTGTGATCGGCCACTTCTCTGCAAGGTACAGTAACCAGTATGTGCTCCTGAAGGAAGCCCGCAGAGTATTCCCAGAAACATGGCTTGCAACTGAACTGCGTCCGATCATGACCGATCCGGCACACGAGAAGGCGATCTTCAAAACGATGGGGGATTTCCAACCCCAGCAACAGCCAAGATTCCAGGGTCGTGGACGCATGCCGCAAGACCGTCCACGCAAAAAGCGCATGGTGAGCCGGAAATCGTCGCCTGTCGACGGGTTCCGCCGAGACAACCGCGGTGAGGGCTACAATGATTATTACCGTGACCGCAACACGGGAGGACAACGTCCATACAACCGCGATGGTGGCTTTAATCGAGGAGGTGATCGCCCGTATAACCGTGAAGGCGGCGGATACAATCGCGGTGGCGATCGTCCATATAACCGCGAAGGTGGCTATAACCGTGAAGGTGGCTACAACCGCGGAGGTGAGCGTCCGTACAACCGTGAGGGAGGCGGGTTTAATCGTGGAGGCGACCGTCCGTACAACCGCGAAGGCGGATTTAACCGGGGGGGTGATCGTCCATACAACCGCGAGGGTGGATACGACCGTGGCGGCGACCGACCATACAGCCGTGACTTCAACCGTGAGGGAAGCGATCGTCCATACAACCGCGAGGGTGGCGATCGTCCATACAACCGAGAAGGAGGCGACCGTCCACCAAATCGTGATTACAACCGGCCCGACCGTCCGTACAACAGGGATCAAGAACGTTCATTTGAACGGCGCCGGCCAGCAGAAGACGATGACAAACGCAGAGATGCGGACACATCACGTCCTCCTTTAGACCGAACTAGACCCGTAACACCGAGAAATAATTTCGATGACTACGACCGCTTCTAAAGCGGAGAAGAACAAGAAGAAAGGTAAAGCTGTCGATTCTCGCTTGATTCGACGGCTTTACCAGTTTCTCGAGCCTTACCGGTACTATGTGCTCATAGCGCTCGTTCTCACGCTCTTTGTGGCGTGGCTCGGTACGGTGCGCCCCTATCTCACCCAGATAGCTATTGATGACTACATTGCCGTCGGCGATGTGGACGGTTTAGTATGGATCATCGTTCTCATACTTTTAAGTTTAGTGGGTGAGTCCGTCATTCTCATTGCTACAACCTATCTGACACGCTGGGTGGGGCAGGGTACACTGCTTAGGTTGAGAATGTCCGTTTTCGACAAACTTCAAAGCCTTAATGTTCAATACTTTGACCGATCGCCGCTTGGACGACTGATCACGCGTACCACCAACGACGTCGAGGCCATCGACGAGCTTGTATCGTCGGGAGTAGTAACCATATTGGGCGATTTGCTGCGGATCGGCTTCATTGTGTATTTCATGCTTCAGATGTCGGTCGAGCTGACGTTGGTTTCGTTGTCGACCCTTCCGATTCTCATTTATGCCACAATCCTTTTCAAAGCCAAGGTCAGGGTGGCTTTCCTGGACGTCAGAGACCAAGTGGCGCGCTTGAATTCCTTCATTCAGGAGCACATCAACGGCATGTCGATTGTCCAGCTTTTTGGACGGCAAAGGGAGGAAGCCAGACGATTCAGGGAAATCAATGCCACCCATAGGGAGGCACACATTCGAACCATCTTCTATTTTGCCCTTTTTTGGCCAGTTGTTGAAGTGATTTCAAGTCTTGCAATGGCAATAGTCGTTTGGTATGGCGGTGGATCCATTTTGCTCGATGGTGTCACATTTGGTGTGCTTCTTGCCTTCATCCAGTATGTGCGGCAGTTTTTTGTTCCCATCCGGGATCTTTCCGACAAATTCAACACCCTGCAGAGCGCCATGGCGGCTTCTGAACGAATATTCAGCGTGCTCGACGAGGTGAACCCAATTCAATCCCCATCGAATCCATCCACCCCAGTCGAACGCAGAGGAAGCATACGCTTCCAGAACGTCTGGTTCCGTTATAATGAAAAGGAAGACTGGGTTCTAAAAGACGTCAGTTTTGAGGCTGATGCTGGGAAAACCGTGGCGATCGTGGGTTCGACGGGAGCCGGAAAGACCACGATCATCAACTTGATCACCCGGTTCTATGACATTCAGAAGGGAAGAATTTTGCTAGACGGCATCGACATACGCGACATGGATATCTCCTTCTTGAGATCATACTTCAGCTTGGTATTGCAGGACAATGCGTTGTTTTCAGGTTCGATTTTGAGCAACATCACGTTGGGGAATCCCGATATCACGCGCGAGCAGGTTGAGGACGCTGTGAATCTTGTGCAGGCAGACGCATTCGTCAACAACCTGCCAGGGGGGCTGGATTACGAACTCAGGGAGCGTGGTGCGTCGTTGTCGCTGGGTCAAAGGCAGCTTTTGTGCTTTGTGAGGGCGATCGTATTTGACCCCAAGGTCCTTATTCTTGATGAAGCCACCTCCAGCGTCGACTCGGAGACTGAGTATTTGGTCACCAAAGCGACGAGAGTGCTCATGGGAGGCCGCACGTCCATCATTGTGGCGCACCGGTTGTCAACCATCCAGCACGCCGATATCATCTTGGTGATGCACAAGGGTGCCATACGGGAGATGGGCGATCACAAGGAGCTCATGCATAAAGAGGACGGCATATACCGTAAGCTATATGAGCTGCAGTATCGAGATCAGCTGACCGAGATGGACAGCTGAGCAACATTACCCCTCGTACAGAAGCGTGCGCACATCCTCGGGAGTGCCGGGCAGCAGACAATGAAATCGATTGGTGCTCAACGATCCGTCGTTCATCGCACAGGTGTTGTCAGGTGTTTTGCCGACCTCATATCCCAGCGATTTCATAATAGCCGCCGGTCCAGAAAGATCCCACCAGTGGATGTTGCGATAATCCATGTATGCAGTTGATATGCCGAATGCGAGACCCATCATCGTAGGGTGACGAAATACAGGGTCTGCTTTCCGTAAGCCATTATGGCCCAGCACATTGGATCTCGCCGATTCAGAGAAACCTTTCAGTGTGACACGGTGGTTGTGCAGGTTTGACCACTCGACTGCCAGATCGAGTTGGGTAGTTGATCCGTCGGCATGCCAAATTCTTGCAGGATAATGGCGACCTCCGATCAAAATATCACCATTCGTCGGGTACGCACAGATCCCCAGTTCAGGTTCTCCGTTCAGGCACAGACCTATGAGGATGTGAAAGGGATTGTTTCCTGATATGTAATTCTTTGTGCCGTCGATTGGATCGATGTACCACAATGTGTCGATGCCTGGTTCGTACGACTTATCGTCCGATTCCTCCCCGATCAGACGTTCGCCGGGGAAGAGCTTCGCCATCTCGCCGAGTATGAAGTCGTTGGCCCAGTAATCGGCCGATGTAACCGGACTCTCGTCACCCTTGATGTATATCTTAAAATCGGATCTGTATCGTAACTCGACCACCTTTTGCATCGCCGACCTTATGGTCGGCACAAGTGCTCGTGCTCGCTGTTCTGTTTCTGTCATTAGGTCGAAAAAAGCTCAATTCAATGTATAAATCACAATAAGTGCGTAAATTACGCAGATATGGGCAAAACTACACGAGATAGCACCGCCTGGCAAAATGATCGCATTCGATCACTGAGGCATTCGATTCAAAAGGGGAGATATCGTATCCGTACGCAACCCTACAGGTCGATCGCCATCGCCGTGATGCTTGGACTTGTGATAGGCTATGTGTTTTTCGGCGACTCGGATGAGCACGCAAATCGACAGAAATAACGAAATAAATGGATCTAAAATTTACAGACGACCAGCTTCAGGCTCTGTTTCAGCGTGTGGATGCGCTGAGGGGGTACCTTTGACTACGATCTGAGAAAGCGCCGCATCGCCGAAATGGAGATGCAAAGCCAACAACCGGGATTCTGGGACGACCCCGACAAGGCCCAAGCTCTCATGAAAAAGCTGAATGCCGAAAAGGATTGGGTACTTGGATGGGACGGACTCGACGCATTGCGGCAAAGCATCAAAATCTATCACGAGTTTCACGAGCTGGGCGAGCCAGTGGCGGATGAATTGACCGCAGAGTACGAAAAACTCATTTCGTCCGTCGAGGATCTCGAATTCAGGAACATGCTTGACGACCCCGATGACCACCGTGATGCCCTCATCACCATCAATCCCGGAGCCGGAGGC
>CAYZWQ010000076.1:0-12533 GCA_964481355.1 uncultured Chitinophagales bacterium | reverse complement strand
GTGTGGATGCACCACAAAGATCCGGTGCTTCGGGATTTGTGCACACGGTTCATGAACCGAAATCTGCAAAGGTGCGTGTTTTTGGAGGATGCTCCAAGCGAGGATTTCAAGCAGCGCCTTACCCAGGCCACCAAACGCGAATTGCTCAACAGGGGTTTGCCCAACGACGAGCAAACGGTTGGACTCTACCTGCAGTTCGGGAGCGTGACCACCGAGACATACAAAAATGAGAACGACCGCATCTGGATTTTAGACTCGACAGGCAAGCAGGCGCGCGAGTTTTCGAAATCGACCGATGCGGCCAACATCATGGCGCTCACGAAACCGCTTGTGAGGCACTATGTGGTGCACTTCAAGAATTTGCAGGTCTAGGAATTCGGACTTCCCGAAATCTACTCTGGGATGATTCTACCGTCTGGGGCGATCTTCATGCCTGGCGGCGGAGGTTGCTGAGGGAAGTTGTGAAGTGGAACATCAGGGTCGCGGTCTTTGGGCACATAGTGCGAATGGTTTCCGTGTGGAACCTCCGTATAGGGCTTGTCGTCGAAGAAGCCCAAAGACGAAAGCATGGCAAGCAGGAAGAAAATGCCCAGAAATACGATGACTGCGGGTTTGAACCAGTTCGGGCGTGGTGGGGCTATCGTGGTTTCTTCGGACATTTCGCGGTTATAAGTTATCGGTTATCGGTTATCGGTTATCGGTTATCGGTTATCGGTTATCGGTTATCGGGGGTCGAGGGTTGGGGGTTGGGGGTTGGGGGTTGGGGGTTGGGGCTAGATTAGATTCACAAGCTACGCAGGTAAGTGATCGTTATCAATAGCGGGTCACCACGATTCCCATAGAGTGGAAACAAAAAAGGCCCACCGGATTGAATCGGCGGGCCTTTATGTCAAAGCGAGGATGGCTTACCAGCCACCACGGCTGCGTCCGCCGCCGTTGCCACCGCCGTAACCGCCGCCGCCGCCGTTGCGAGGGCCGCTGCTGCGACGTGGGCCGCCGAAGCTACGCTCTTCGCGTGGCTGGGCTTCGTTGACGGTGAGGGCACGACCTTTGAAGTCGGCGCCGTGGAATTGCTCGATGGCGGCTGTGCCGTCTTCGTTGTTAGCCATTTCGACAAAACCGAAACCGCGGGAACGGCCAGTCTGACGGTCAAGAATTACCATAGCAGAAGCGACTTCGCCTGCCTGTGAAAAGAATGCTTCGAGTTCCTCGTTCGTTGTCTGATACGAGAGATTACCAACGTAAAGTTTCATGGATGTAACAAAAGATAGATGTACGATTCACACAGGTTCCCGACCGGCTGGCGTTTCAATACGAAAAACGTTCTTGGATCGCTCCCATGAGCGGTGTATCTGTGCAGGTTGAAATGCCAAATTGAACTGCCGGACGAACTACGGAAACGCAAACTCATCAAATCAGACAATACAGGCACTAGTAAGGTACATGCAATCTTCATTATATCCAACTAAATACACAAATGAATATCCTGTTTATCTTATTTTTGCCACGTTAATCTGCATTTCTTCCGTTTTATAGTATTTGGAAGCATTTTTAGGGTATCTTTTTTCCATGCTAATCAAAATTCTTGCATATCTGATACTTGGCATCGTACCCATCGTCATGATCCCTTGCATGAGTTCGGCACAGCAGGGTGAACGCATATCCATCGAGAGGACTGACAGCCTCAGAAGCTTCGTTTCGGAGGGCAACCGTGTGAACAGGCTGATCGGAAATGTGCGACTGCGCGACCGCGACCGGGTGTTCGAATCAGACAGCGCCTACCACTTCCCAGACCTCGACCGAATCGAGGCATGGGGAAATCTGCGCATACTAGGCAGCAACGAAATCATATGGGCCGATGAGCTCGAATATACCGCAGCCGACGACACTGGCCGGCTGAACGGGCGCGTGGTGATCGAGCAGGACAGCCTCACCCTCTTCAGCTCGTCGGCAGTGTACGATTTCACGAACGAAGTTGCCCGCTTTCCGAGAAGCCTTGAGTTGAGAGACGATGCTTCTGTCCTACTTGCCGATTCGGGAATCTTTTACAACCAAAATGACAGTGCCGTTTTTGTTGGGAGTGTGCAGCTTTCCGACTCGACCTCCTACCTGGAGGGCGACACGCTCAGGTACAAGCGCGATGCCGGCCGTTTCTGGATGTCGGGAATCATTTATGGGGAAAACAGGACTGACTCCATCCGATTTCAAGGCACGTATGTATACGGCGACAGCACCGGATACAAAAAAGTGACCGGTGAATCCCTCATCGAGAAGTTGTCCGGCCAAGAACCGGACACCACCTACATCAATGCCAGCGTTCTGGAGTATTTCAGATTGGGTGATTCGTACCGCGTCGAAGCCGTTGGGGACGCCAAGGTATTCAACTCAAACTACTCGGCACGTGCCGATTCCATTTCATACGTCGATTCGACCAGCACAGTTTCATTGCGGAGTAAATCACGAATTTGGCAGGATCGACTCCAATTGAGCTCGGAACGCCAGTTCATCTACCTCAACGGGTCCAATGTGGACTCACTTCGAGCCGTTGACCGGCCTTTCGCCGTGTTGGAGGACAGCCTGACCGGTCGGCTGCAACAGCTCACAGGCTCTATGATCATCGCCAGGTTCGATTCTTCCCAGGTAAGTCAGATAGACATCCCCAGTGAAACGCAGATGCTCTATTTTCCGACCAACGACCGTGACGAGGCGGACGGAGCCATCTTGGTGCGCATAGGTTCAATGAGCATCTATTTTGTGGACGGCGAACTCGACCAGATATTTGGGGTCGAGACGCCCGACGGAGAGGTCTATGAAGAAGCGGATGGTGTAGATCAGATGCGTCTGGATGGGTTTACCTACGAACCGGGGCTCCGGCCATCGCGTCCAACGCAACGACCAGAGCCCCGATTTGAAGCACCCGATTGGGATGTGGTGCGTTTCGAGCCCCCCCCCCTTTATGTTCGGCACTTGCGCGGGATCAAGCCGTAGCTTCGACCTCCATGTTATCCTTGACCACTTTCTCCTGAACATGCGACGGAACGGGAGCATAGTGAGAAAATGCCCGCTCATGGGTTGCACGGCCCTGGGTCATCGACTTCAAGGATGTCGAGTATTTATACAGTTCTGCCAACGGAACCTTCGCTTTGACGATCTGCATGTTGCCGTCTGAGTCCATGCCTTGAATCTGTGCGCGGCGGGTCGCGAGGTCACCCATGATGTCTCCCATGTATTCAGAAGGAATACGCACGGAGATGTCGTAGATCGGCTCAAGCAGCTGTGGTGCCGCGTCGATGAAACCTTTTCGGAAAGCCATCAGCGATGCTGTCTTGAACGCAGCATCATTTGAGTCGACGCTGTGCATTGATCCATCGTATACGCTCACTCGCACATCCCGCGCTCGGCTTCCAGTAAGAGGGCCGTTTTCCATCTTTTCCATGACGCCCTTGAGGATGGCCGGCATGAAGCGGGCGTCGATCACACCACCTACGATGCAGTTGTAAAACACCAGCTTGCCTCCCCAAGGCAGGTCGTGTTCCTGGCGGTCGCGAACTGTCAGATCCTTGGGATCGGGTATGCCTTCGTACCAAGGCTCGATCAATATGTGCACTTCGGCGTATTGGCCTGCACCACCAGACTGCTTCTTGTGCTTGTACGTGCTTTTGACGGTCTTCGTGATTGTTTCACGGTAAGGAATACGTGGCTCTTCGAGCTCTGTCGAAATCTTGTACCTGTTTTGAAGGGTGTATATAACCTGAGCCAAGTGCTCCTCCCCTTGCCCGCTGATGATCGTCTGGCGCAGCTCCTGACTGTGTTCCACATGCAGCGAAGGATCCTCGCGGGCTATCTGGTGCAGTGCACTGGCGAGCTTGTCGTCCTCGCCTTCCTTCGCCGATTTGATGGCAGTGCGGATGACGGGCTCAGGAAATGTTATTCCTTCGAATTGCACATCCGAGCTTTTGTCGCGCAAGGTGTCGTTTACACCGACGTCCTTGAGCTTTACGACGGTGCCAATGTCGCCTGCCGACAACACGGGCACTTCGACGCGTTTGTTGCCTTGCACAGAGTAAAGATTGCCCATCCGCAGATAGTTTCCGTTCGCTGCGTTTACTAGATCCATACCGGGCTGCACACTGCCGCCGTACACCTTGAAATAGGACAGATCGCCAACGTGCGGTTCATTGTGTGTCTTGAACACGAATAGGGCTGTTTTATCTTTCGGATCGACGGAATAATCGCCGCCATCGACCAAAGCAACGGTGTTGCCCTCCAGCGGCGAGGGTGCGACGTTGTCTATGAAGCCCATGAGGCGTCCGCTTCCCATGTTGCGCTCTGCCGACAGGCAGAAAAGAGGAAAAATCGAGTGAGAGACCATCGACTTGCGCAGTCCTTCGCGCATTTCGTCCTCGTCCAATTCTCCCTTTTCGAAATACAGATCCATCAGCATTTCGTCGTTCTCGGCGATGGCCTCGATTAGTTCGTTATGCAAAATCTGTGCCCGATCTCTCTGGGAATCGGGGATCGGCAGTTTGTCGGGCTTGCCTCCACCCTCGGGGAATTCATACATCGTCATTTTCAGGACGTCGATGATGGCGTTGAAACCGGTGCCCTCGTTGTACGGATACTGCACTACGGTCACTTCGCGGCCGAAACGTTCTTTTGCCTGTTCGACGACACCCCAAAAATCTGATTTCTCGTGATCAACTTTGTTGATGACCAGCAGTGAGGGGCTTTTGTAGGAGTGGGTGTATTTCCAAAGGGCTTCAGTGCCCACTTCCACTCCTGACTGAGCATCTAATACATATATACCTGTTGCTGCTACTTTCAATGCACCGATCACTTCGCCGAAGAAGTCCATGGTGCCGGGTGTGTCGATGAGGTTGATCTTGAATCCCCGCCAATCTAGGGTGATCAATGATGAAAAGACCGATTTCTGTTTTTCGTGTTCAATTTCATGATAATCTGAAACCGTTGTTCCCTCCTGCACGCTTCCACGACGATTGATGACTCCGGACTCGTAGAGCATGGTTTCAGCCAGCGTGGTTTTGCCGGATCCGGAGTGACCCAGCAAAACCACATTTCGAATGCTTGATGGTTCATATACTTTCATGGCGGCCTTCCTTTGTGTTTAGTTAATCTGAAATCCTTGGCACGCTATTTATGGCTCGATTTGCCTATCCGACAATTAAGACAATTTCAGATTAAAAAGCGATTGTGAGAATTGTTTTTTCTTTTACCATCCATGCCACCTTCACTACCTTTAGGTTACATGAAGAAACGCAAGCACATCCTCATCCTCCAAACCGGCGGCACCATCGCCATGCAGGACGACCTGGACGAGGGTGTCGGGTTCAGTGAGCCCGGCATGGGGCTACGCCTTCGCGAGGACATGCCCGAATTGGAGCGCATCGCCACGTTCGATGTCCGTACACTGTTTGTCGAAGACAGCTCGAACCTTAACCATCATCATTGGGATCGTATCGGAGCCCACATCTTTGAACAATATCATCATTATGACGGCTTTGTGATCGTGCACGGAACCGACACGATGGCCTACACAGCTTCATTTCTGTCGTTTGCGTTCGTCGGCCTGGCCAAACCGGTCGTTTTGACCGGCAGCCAGATCCCGCTGGGAAACGTGAGGAGCGACGCGCGTCGAAACCTGATCAACGCGGTCGAAATTGCCACAACTGGCGTCTGCGATGTTGGCATTTGCTTCAACGACAAGTTCCTGCGGGGCAACCGCAGCACGAAGATGAGCATCGGCGACTTCGACGCCTTTTCATCGCCGAACTTCCCCGCGGTAGCCGAAATTGGCCTCAATATTTCGTTCAGGCAAAAAGTGCGCAGAACACGCGCTGAATTGGTCTATGATGGACGCTGCGACAATAGAATAGCGCTTGTCAAAATATTTCCGGGCATGAACGTCAGTTACATTGACGCCATGATCCACACCGATGTTCGTTGTGTCGTCCTCGAAGTCTTTGGTTCGGGAAATATTCCGATTCTCGACGAATTCAGCATGTTGCCCTTCGTTGAGTCGTGCCTGAACAGGGGCATCATTGTTGTTGTGACCTCTCAGGCTCCGTACGATGCCGTGGACCTCACCAAATATCTCAATGCCCGTCTGCTGCACGAGGCCGGTGCCATAAGCGCCGGCGACATGACCATAGAGGCCACAATCACAAAATTGATGCTGCTGCTCGGGCGACATGCCAACCCCATGGTCATCAAGGACTTGTTCCTTGCCGACACAGCCGGTGAGAGGACTGTATAATGCCGTTAATTCCCAATCATAATCCAACAAATTTCAAACCAGCCTGATGAGTATGAAATCTCCCGCTACACGAATCCTCCTTCTGTTCGTAAGCCTTTTGATTGTCTCTTGTGGCAATCATCAGCCGGATATGAACCAACCTTCGAGGCCCGAGGGGCATCTTGAATGGAGCCGCAATGCCGTCATCTACGAAATGAACGTGCGTCAATTCTCTGAAGAGGGAACCTTCAGCGCCGCGACGGAGCGTCTGGGGGAGCTACGGGATATGGGTGTCGGCATTATCTGGCTCATGCCTATCCACCCCATTGGTGAGCTCAACCGAAAGGGATCGCTTGGCTCCTACTATTCGGTGCGCGATTACAAGGGAGTCAATCCAGAGTTCGGAAACGAAGACGATTTTCGTCGATTCGTGAGTACCGCGCACAGTATGGGGATGAAGGTCATCATCGACTGGGTGGCCAACCATACGGCTTGGGACCATCCATGGACCACCAGTAACCCAGAGTGGTACACAAAAGATGAAGACGGCAATTTCGTGCCACCTGTCGACGACTGGAGTGACGTGATCGACCTTAATTTTGAGAATGCAGCACTCCGGGAAGCCATGATCGATGCCCTCGAGTACTGGGTGCGCGAATTTGACATCGACGGCTACCGATGCGATGTGGCCGACATGGTGCCAGTCGAATTTTGGGAGGCTGCCCGTCTTCGCCTCGACGCCATCAAGCCTGTCTTCATGCTCGCCGAAGCCGAGACACCCGCCCTCCACGTAAAAGCTTTCGACATGGGGTATGCCTGGGAAATGCACCACACCATGAACCGTGTGGCACAGGGAGCTCCGCTTGCGAAGTTAGACAGCATGATCGAAGTGACGCGGACCAAATTCCCATTCGATACATGGCTCATGAATTTCACGAGCAACCATGACGAAAACTCTTGGAACGGCACGGTTTTTGAGCGCATGGGAGATGGGGCCGAAGCATTCGCCATCTTATCTGGCACCATGGAGGGGATGCCGCTCATCTACAGTGGCCAGGAGGCCGGCATGGACAAACGCCTCGCCTTCTTCGACAAGGACGCCATCGAGTGGAAAGAGAGTCCATTTAGGGACATCTATACGCGTCTGAACCAGTTGAAACGCAACAACCCAGCCCTCTGGAACGGCGAAATCGGAGCACCGATGCAGAGGATGTCCACCGAAGATGAGCGCGTGTACGCATTTCACAGGTCCAAAGACGTTTATTCCGTCATTGTGGTGTTAAACCTCAGTGCCGATTCGTCTCAGGTGAGCCTCAACACCGAAGAACTCCAGCACACCTACAGGGACGTGTTCAACGACTCCGTATTCGATATCCCGACGAACTTTAACATCAATCTCGGCCCTTGGGATTATAAAGTGTACTCACGTGTCCAAAACTAACCTACCCGACCTTGACGGCATCCATGCCTCTGGGATCCCCTCACTCGGCATGATGGGATTGGCTGGCAGCTGGGAACCCGCCGAAATCACGGATGCCAACCGTGAGGCGGCTGTTCGCGCCATGCAGACCGCCTTGGATGCTGGATACACCTTTTTCGACCATGCCGACATCTACGCGTTTGGCCATTGCGAGACCATATTCCGTCATTGTTTGGAGACGATCAAACCGGACAGGTCAAAGCTTTACGTAGCCAGCAAGTGCAGCATACGGTTCCAGGATGACGAGGGTCCACATCGCTACGACTCAAGCTACGACCACGTCATGCGCAGCATTGAATCGACCTTGGATCGTCTGGGGCTCGACTATCTGGACCTGTATCAGATCCACCGCAGAGACCCGCTCACACACCCTGCCGAAGTGGCCAGGGCTATGAACCGTCTGCAACAGGAGGGTCTTATCCGGCATGTTGGGGTCAGCAATTTCAGCCCGTCACAAATTCGTGCCCATCAGGAATACCTCCACGAGCCAATCGCATCCGTTCAGAATGAATTCAGTCTGTTGCATTTGGATGCAATGACAGATGGAGTTTTTGATTACTGTGAGCAAAATGGAACCGTCTTCTTAGCCTACAGCCCGATTAAGAAGGGGGCCATTTTGGGCCACAATGTGCCTGATCATTTGATTGAGAGGGGGCACAGCCTTCGTGTTGAGCTGCACCATCAGGCCTCTGCCCGGCAGGCATCCTACAGCCAGATTACATTGGCTTGGATCCGCCACTTCCCCTTCAAGGCCATCCCCGTTTACGGCAGCAATAATTCGGAGCACATCAGGGATGCGGCGGATTCATCGAAGATCAGCTTGTCGCGTGCCGACTGGTACCGCTTGTGGCGCGCGGCCCGAAACGAACCCCTCCCCTGATCATGACATAAGGGCAGCAATACACGCGGTGTCTACGATGTCGCCGGCCGATGCTCCTCTCGAAAGGTCATTCATGGGTCTGCGAAGCCCTTGAATGATGGGACCCGTCGCCACGGCGCCACCCAACCTTTCGGTGGCCTTGTAGGATATGTTTCCAGCATCAAGGTTTGGAAACACAAAGACGTTCGCATGACCGGCGACGGATGATCCGGGTGCTTTCCTTTGGCCAATTTCCGGCAGCAGTGCCGCATCGAACTGGAGGGGGCCGTCGGCTTCGACACTCGGCTGGGCACCACGGAAGATTCGGACTGCATTTGCGACGAGTTCCACACGCTCGTGTTGGGCGCTGCCACCCGTTGCGAATGAGAGGAATGCCACTTTGGGATCTATGCCTGTTAGCTTGTAGTACATCGCTGCGGTGTCGGCTGCAATCATGGCCAGCTGCTCGGAGTTAGGATACGGAAATACTGCGCAGTCGGCATATGCGAACACTCTTCCGTCATTCCAGCTCATCATGAAAGACCCAGACACGACCTCAGTGCCTTCTGCCAGGCCGATCATCTGAAGGCCAGCACGCAACACGTCGCCCGTCGTGTTGACGGCACCGGCCACGCAGGCGTCCACTTGCCCTGTGGCGACCAGGCCTGCCGCATACCATAACGGCAACCGACACGAAGCTAAAGCCTGATCCATGGTCATCCCTTTGGATTTGCGCCTGTCATAAAGGTGTTCAGCGATCGTGCTGAGCTGGCCATGGTCAACCTTGTCGACGAAATGTACCTGTATGGCCGGATTCAGGGTGATTGCATATTTGGCCTGCACCGATGCGAATGCGGCCGAATCTGCCACGAGGTGCACCTTGCACATTCGGTGGTCAGCCAAGTGATTGGCAGCTTCGAGTATGCGGATGTCATCGGCCTCGGGAAATACCACCGAGGCATTCTTTGCTGCTGCCTTTGTGTGAAGTGCTTCAATAAACGGGTTCATACGTCCATAGTAAGTAAGACAATGGCTGCTACCGCCAGCGATATCACAATATAGTGCCTGCGTGTCAAAACATCTTTCCAATACAGCCTGCCAATGATGGTTCCGCCTGTGATGATGGTCAAGTTTGACGTTGGAAAAGCAATCGATGCAGGAACGAGTTCCAGTCCCATAAGAATAAATATCGACGCGGCCAGGTTGGGGACTCCCACAAGTATTCCGACCTTGACCTCCTCGCTGGATGGGATCGGCTTCTCCTTAAACAGGATATACAGAAGACTGAGTAACGCGCAGGTTGTAAACACGACACCCATGAACATCCATTTGTCGAAAACCGGGCTTCCCGAGGCCTGGAACACTTTGAGTGTGACGTCGCCGATTCCGGTGAGCAAAAAAATGAGCAGCAGATAGTAAAGAGCCGATGAGCTACGCTCCACTTTGCTGGGCTTGAAGAGTATTCCGAGGGCTGTGAAAGCCATTATGAGTCCCACGATCCGAAGCGTGCTCGCGTGTTCGGAGTAGACGACGATCGACACAATGACCGGAATCACCAATGAGATACGCATCACGGATACAGTGAGACCGATACCGTTCTCGTTCATCGACCGACCCATCAAAACGAGGTTCGACATGTAGAGCAATCCCACAAAGACTCCGAATCCAAGTTCGCCCATCGTTTCGACACGGAAGATGACGGAAACGGGCATGTCGGAAAGCATGAACGCGGCGACACCGGCTACCAGGTAGTTAATGAGGTAAACATGAAGCTCGCGCATGCGGTGATGGCCTGCATATTTTAACATATGCGCCAAAAAAACCGAGCATAAAGCGCTCAGAAAGACAAATATCAATGATGTAGATGATTATGCGATCAATTTCCGGTCAATCTCAATTCCGGGTCACCCAAAAATACGGGTGATTGGGCACGATCGTGCAACAGTCTTGATGTAAAATTCACATTATTATCGATGTATTGGAATATATCACCGATTTTCGTCCGATTATCTTGAAGAGCACGGGCAAAAAAATACGTTCCGATGCTGTACCTGTTGTCAACCCTTCCATCTTTTGACACGTAGTCACCCGAACGCTGCTGAACATGATTGGTGAAGATGACGGCCGTGTTGGGACGATTAATAAAATCCCCTGCTAGTTGCCTGTAGAGCTCATGGCCATTCGTCGAGAGGTTCGCAGAATCGGTAGTATTGGGTATGTAGTCGAGATCGACATAAACGGCACACTGCATGAACGGCAACCTACCGATCGCTTTGAAAAAATCGTCCATACGCACTGCCGTGATGGATGGTGCATCGGGCTGGGTATCTGATGGTAAAATGTAAACGATACCTTGGTCCACATAGCCCAAACCCGAGAGGTGTACCAACAGTTTCGTTTGATCGTCAAGCGATCGCCACAATCCCGATTGTCGGCTGCCGAATCCAAAAAGCTCCTCGAAATCAAACCGCTCGGGATTGTTGAGCACCAACAGACGGTCGCCCGGAACACCCAAGGTCATAGTCGCATATCGTTGCATGAGGTCCAAGTTGAGACCGGCAATCCGCCTGCGCGGCAACTCGGGAAGGAAGTCGGAGTTGCCGATGACCACTGCAGATGCATCGGATGCTGTGGCATCGCTTTTTGGAATGTTGTTTTCGACGTCGACCCTGCCAAAATTGGCCTCTCTTTCGGTTACAACAAGCGACTCATCCGACCGGCCCAAGGGTCGCCAGATCAATTCAACATCTGATCTTCGTATGTACGTGGAAGCGACACCGTAAAGCACGCGAAGCCACTCAGAATCGTACGTCTCCTGATATTGAAGCTGGCTGTCTCTGACGATGTCTGCCAAGATGTTCCCGGGCACATCTCGTGGACCACTGCGGAGGGGCGTCGACTCGGAAGTGACGCGTACATACTGCGACATCACAGAGGTGACGGGCAATTCAAGCTGTGATACCGATCCGTTCATCTCAATCTGGATCTCAAGGTTTCCGGGATCGACCGATTGAACTGGAACGAACTGAACCTCGCGGTTGATGTCGAACATCATTCTGCCGCGCACGAATTCTTTGCGGACGTTTTCGAGCAACGTGCCACCTTTGTATTTCACCGTCACATATGACGGTGATGGCATGTCGTTCACATAGGATACGGTGTCGCGCAGCATTACGGTCCCCGTCTGGGCAAGCATTCTGCGCTCGTCGGTTGGAATGGGGTCTCCTGCGGGCTTGAGCGCCACGAATCCACTCGCGGCAAGCACGGCAGCGGCGCTGTTGAGTATCAATTTCTGGTTTTTGAAACCTCCCTCCATGCTGACATTCGGCGAATTGGCCACATACAAGACGGCGGCGGAAGAGGCCAAGGTGAGTGCCACCAGTCCGGGACGAAGCTTGTACTGCTGAACGAATCGTTGCGACTCGGTTCGCTGCGGGTACTCTACAACATTCACCTCCCTGAGCTCGAACTCCACAATGGGCCTCGATGGCGAGGGTATGTTCACTTGCCGTACAAAGGAATAACTCTCGACGACGCTACCATCCCGATAATCGACCACCGGTTCGGGTTGGATGACCCACTTCGTTCCGGAGCATGACACGATCGACACTGCCATGGCAGTCATCAGCGCGATATGGTGAAACCTTATCATACCCATGGCGATTGTCTGGCAGCGGTGGCGATCTTTGCGGTGTCCTGAGCGATCACGAGCTCTTCATTCGTGGGAATGACATACACTTCCACTTTCGAGTCATCCGTGCTGATCTTTCTTTCGCCATGGGTATTATCCAAACTGTTCCTCTGAGGATCTACGACGATTCCCATCCCCTCAAGGTGTTGCAACGCCTTTTCCCGGATAAGCGATGAATTTTCACCGATGCCAGCCGTGAAGATGATCACATCCACGCCGTTCAGCACCGCCATGTAATTTCCGATATACT
>CAYZWQ010000075.1:0-12717 GCA_964481355.1 uncultured Chitinophagales bacterium | reverse complement strand
CTTTACCGGTGTAGGGACGCGCAGAGTGCGCGGTGCCGGGTGCCTCGACCGTAATGGTGAACGTGTCGACGGAGGCCGTCTCCGCACCGGCGCGGATGCCGTAAGTTCCGGCATCACGGGTCGGATCCACGTGCACGGCCATAACCGCCTCAACGCCATCGAGGATTCCGTCGGTAATCATTGCCGGGGCACCGCTGGGCAGGCTTTCTTCGGCGGGCTGCCAGAACACACGGACGGGACGCTGCACGATGTCGGGCTTGGCAGCAAGCACGCGGGCAATGCCATAGGCGATGGTGGTGTGCACGTCGTGGCCACAGGCATGGGCGAGGCCGGGTTTCATGGAGGCGTAGCCTGTGGGGACGGTGTCCTGTATGGGCAACGCGTCGATGTCGGCACGCCAAGCCACCATTGGGGATCCGTTACCACCGAAATCGGCCACCGTTCCATTGACGGCGAAGCCGCCGGTCCAGGCGATGTTGTTCTCACCTAACTTTGAGCGAATGAAGCGGGCGGTTTCATGTTCCTGCCAACTCAGCTCGGGATTTCGGCGCAGGTGACGACGAAACGCAATGAGTTCCTTTTCGATCGATGAGGCCGCTTCGAGGAACGTTTCGTATGTCGTTCGCATCACGGGCTATGAATCAGGCGCTAAAGGAGCTGCCACATCCGCAGGTGCTGCTAGCCTGAGGGTTCTTGAATTCGAATCCGCGAGCGTCCAAGCCTTTCGCGAAGTGGAGCTCGGTTCCCTGCAGGTAGAGGCGATGACGCTTGTCCATGATATACTGGAAGCCGTCCTCCTCGAACACTTCGTCGTGTTCGGTCACTTGGTCTATTTCCAATATGTAGCTCAGACCAGAGCAGCCGCCGCCCTTCACACCGATGCGCACAAACTGCCCCTCCGGCAGGCGCTGGGCGTGCTGAATGCGACGCATCTCTTCGACGGCGCCGTCAGAGAAACGGATCGGGGTGCTGGTGTCGTTAAAAGTGAGGATGTCGGACATGGCTGTGTGGATATCATGTTAAACAATACCCGTCTAGGAAGCGTTCGGATGGGGTAATATACGGAGAATCACGAACAGTCGTGAGCAGGTCCTTCGCCGACACCTAACCGCTCCTTTAGTTCGTTCCGGACTTCGGGTCGGTGTTTAAGCTCAGGATGACGACCTGGCTTTTATGAGGGGGTGGGAGCAAGGCACGGGCGGCTACGCCGCCCGTGCCTTGCTCTACTCAGCTCTAAACATACATTTGTCATTCTGAGCTGACACGCCGAATGAAATGAGGCGTCGGCGAAGAACCTTCTTCTAACTGGCCAAATCCCGCGACATGCTGAACCACTCGGTGTCGTCGTCGGCGCGCACGAGCTGCAAGATGCCTGCGCTGGTGAGGTTGACCAAAATTACTGATGCCTTCCGCCGGCCGGTCTGAATAAGGTTGGCGTAGCCGCTCACCGTTATGCGGCCATATTCGTCCAAGTAGCGCAACAGCTTCTGCTCGTTGTGGCCAAACTCGAAGGTGACGCCGACAGGTGCCGTGCTTTTGCGCAGAAGGGCAACCCGCTCTTGGCTGGCACGTACCGATTTGTCGCGCTCGCGCACGAAGTAGGACCGACCCTCGTCGGTGACCACCGACACGGGCTTCAGCTCCGATTCGCGTATCGACACCACGAGCACATCCCGCTTGCGGCTTACGGGCACGATTTCGACCCTCACTTGCACCGGCGGCTGACATAGCTCGTTCACGGCCATATCGAGCAGGTATTCCTGCTCTTCGTACCCCTGCACTCCAACGATAGACCCATCGTCGTCGACGCCAATCAACAGGGTTCCGCCGTGGGTGTTGGCGATGGCCGATATTTCGCGGGCAATCTTCTCAGGCGATGGGATTTCGCGCTTGAACTCTATGTACGTGTTCTCGCCTGCGGTCACCAACCGCCGCAAGTCGCTCAAATGCATGGTGGAGGGGATCGAGGCGAAGGGTTCCATAGGGCTAGTAGATGTTTTCGTCCTTCGGGTTGCGCGTCATCAGCTCGTAGATTGCATCGAGCGCGTCGAAGTCTTCGAACAGCGTCTTGTACACATACGTGGTGATGGGCATGTCGACCTGCAGCTTTTGCGACCAGTCGTACACCGATTTTGTGGTCTTAACGCCTTCGGCCACCATTTTCATATGCGAGATAATATCGTCGAGCTTATCTCCTTTGCCGATGCGGAAACCCACGTACCGGTTCCGGCTGTGCTGCGAGGTACAGGTCACAATCAGGTCGCCGATGCCGGCCAGTCCGGTGAAGGTGTCCTGCGAGGCACCGAGGCGCATGCCAAAACGACGGATTTCCATCATACCGCGGGTCATAAGCGCCGCCTTGGCGTTGTCGCCGACATTTGCCCCGTCGAGGATGCCCGTCGCAATGGCCATGATGTTCTTGAGCGATCCGCCGATCTCCACGCCGAGGATGTCGTAGTTCACATACACACGGAACATCGGGGTCATGAAGGTCTCCTGGATCATCTTGGCCGTGCTTTTCGAGTAGGCGGCCGCCACCACGGCGGTCGGCTTGAATTGGCAAACCTCCTCGGCATGCGACGGACCATACAGTACACCAATGTGGTCTTCGATGATCACACCGTCAAGAGTCTGGGTAAGCACCTGCGACATGGTCATGAAGGTGTCGTTCTCGATGCCCTTCGACACGGTGACGATGATTTCGTCGCCCGACAGAAATGGCTTCACTTTTGTAGACACCTCACGCATGGTGTGCGACGGCGTTGCAAAGACGATCATCTCGCGCCCCTGTACCGCATCTTTAAGATCGGTGTAGCATTCAATCGTATCTGACAGGGTCACCCCCGGCAAATAGACGTGATTTTCGTGGAAGTTGTTGATGTTCCATGCGATCTCCTGCTCCCTCGCCCACAACTTCACATCATGACCGGCACGTGCAAGCACCATGCTGAGCGCTGTGCCGAAACTTCCCGAGCCGATCATGGTTACCTTCATGCCTTGGGTTCCTTGTTGAGGTGTCCCTTTGCCGGCTTAAACGAGCTGATTCGGTTTTCGGTTCCGTTGAGTAGGCGCTTCATGTTGGCCCGATGCCGCCACAGAATGAACAAGGCCGTCACAGATGCAAAAATGATGTGGCTGCCGTCGACATGAATGCCGAGGACATAGCGCATGAAGAGGATGATGAGCGGGTACGACGTTGTTGCAACGATCGATGCAAGCGATACGTAGCGTGTCGTGAATGTCAGTATCAAAAACAATGCGAAAGATATGCTTATAGACACAGGCTCGAGCGCATACAGCATTCCCGCAGCCGTGATCACACCCTTACCACCGCGGAAGCCGGCGAAAATGGTGTACATATGGCCGAGAACTGCCGCCAACCCGGCCATGATGCGGAGCATGATATCGGTCTCCCAACCGCCATAAACCACAGGGATATCGCCAATGTAGTAACCAAGCTGACTCACCCAATAGGCGGCCGTGAAACCTTTGAACATGTCGATGAGGCTAACCACCAGTCCGGCTTTCCAGCCAAGGACACGAAACGTATTGGTGGCGCCGGCATTGCCACTGCCATAATCGCGAATGTCGATGCCCTTGGTGATCTTCCCCACCCATACCGATGTGGGGATCGACCCTACCAAGTAGCTCAGAACGATGATGATGAGAAGTGATAGCACGGGCAGCGTAGTTTTTCAAATATCGGCAAGATACACTACCCGATAATATCGTAAAAATATCAAACGTGCCGTTCGGCGTGGTAGCTGCTTCTTACCAATGGGCCGCTCTCCACGTGAGGGATCCCCTTGCCCTCGCCGATCTCCTTGTACATGGCGAACACATCGGGGTGAACCCACTCTTTGACCTCAAGGTGCATTTTTGTCGGCTGCATGTACTGGCCGATGGTCATCACGTCGACCTTGTTCTTCACAAGATCGTCCATCACCTCGAACACTTCGGCAGGCGTCTCGCCGAGACCGACCATGATGCCCGTCTTGGTGCGCAGACCACGTTCTTTGCAGCGGTGCAGCAGTTCGAGGGAGCGGTCGTATTTGGCCTGTGGACGCACCTGCCGGTATAAACGGGGAACCGTCTCGAGGTTGTGATTCAACACTTCCGGACGTGCGATGATCACGTGCTCGAGAGCTTCCCATATTCCTCTGAAATCCGGTATGAGCACCTCAATGGTGACTCCAGGGATTTCCTGTCTTAAAAGATTGATTGTTTCCTCAAAGATGGGCGCACCCCCGTCTTCGCGGTCATCACGGTTGATGGAGGTGATGACCACGTGTTTCAGTTTCATCAGTCGGGCGGCCTCGGCCACGCGGCGCGGCTCGTCCCAGTCGAGACCCTTCATTGGGCGACCGGTCTTGATAGCACAGAAGCCGCATGAGCGTGTGCATACGTCGCCCAAGATCATGAAGGTGGCCGTACCGGCACTCCAGCATTCACCCATGTTGGGGCAGCGCGCCTCGGCACATACCGTGTTCAGCTTGTGCTCGCCGATGATGACGGCCACCTCACGGAAGGTCTGTCCGGACGGCAGCTTCACGCGAAGCCAGTCAGGACGGCGGTTCGGGGATGGAGTTGATTCAGTGGTGGGATCGGCCACGGCCAGGTCGATGCTCATAGTGTCCGTGTGCTTCAGTGATGGAAAAACAGAAGGGGTAAGATACGGCGATTGCCGTTTAATTGAAATCGTCGAGTGGTGCGGTCCACTCAGGGATGCTGGGCACCTCCCTTACATCCACTTCGAACAGATCGGCAAAGTGGTGCCTCAAGCGCCGTTTGACCAAGGCCATGTCGGGTGTATCGCCAAGCTGATCGGCCAGGCTGGTGACACCATGATCGCGGATGCCACATGGCACGATGGCCTCGAAGTACGCCAAATCTGGGTTTACGTTGAAGGCAAACCCGTGCATGGTCACCCATCGGCTGCACTTCACGCCGAAGGCGCAGATCTTCTTGTCGCCGATCCACGCTCCGGTGAGCCCCTCGATGCGGCCCGCCTTGAGTCCAAAGTCGGCGCAGGTTCTGATTGCCATTTCCTCGAGCATCCGCAGATAGCGGTGGATGTCGGTGAAGTGCCGGTCAAGGTCCAGTATCGGATATCCGACGACCTGACCTGGTCCATGGTAGGTGATGTCGCCACCTCGGTCATTTTTCACGAATTCGGCTCCGAGAAAAGCAAGTCGATCCTTGTCTGCAAGCAGATGGTCTTGCTTTCCGCTCTTTCCAAGGGTGTACACATGGGGGTGCTCGACGAAGAGGAGCACATCCCGGCTGCGTGTGACGGGCTTGCCGAGCTTGCGCTCCTCTAATTTCTCGCCGATGATGCGTGCCTGCACCGACTTCTGCAAATCCCAGGCTTGTTGGTAACCAACTCGGCCCAGGTCGATGAAGTCGACGACGGTCACTTCTTGACGGGTGTGCCCAGGTGGACGCCCTCGTTGTAGGCTTCGGCCACAGCCTCCATAACGGCCTCCGACATGGTCGGGTGCGGATGTACGGCGGCGATGATTTCGTGGCCGGTGGTCTCCAGATCGCGGGCAACCACGGCTTCGGAAATCATTTCGGTCACGCCGTCGCCGATCATGTGGCAACCAAGCCATTCACCGTACTTGGCGTCGAAGATCACCTTCACGAATCCTTCGGGATGCCCGGCAGCCGATGCCTTTCCGCTGGCCGAGAAGGGGAACTTGCCGACCTTGATGTCGTACCCTGCCTCCTTGGCGGCGGCTTCGGTCATGCCGACACTTGCCACCTGCGGCACGCAATAGGTACAGCCCGGTATGTTGCCATAGTTGATCGGCTTTGGACTGAGTCCAGCAAGCTGCTCGACCAAAACGACCGCTTCATGCGAGGCCTTGTGGGCCAGCCAGGGGGCACCGATGATGTCGCCGATAGCGTAAACGCCTTTGACTTTGGTCTGATAGGTGCTCTTGTCGACCTTGATCATGCCCCGGTCGACTTCTACGCCGATCTTCTCAAGGTTGAGCCCCTCGTGGTTGCCGGCAATACCGACGGCAGAAAGCACGACGTCAGTTTCAATCGTTTCGGTGCCCTTGGGGGTCTTTACGGTGACAATTACGTTCTTGCCCTTCTTCTCCACCTTCTCTACCGAGCTTTCGGTGAGGATGTTCATGCCGGCCTTCTTGTAGATCTTGGCGAGCTCCTTGCCGACCTCTTCGTCCTCGACGGGGAGGATGGTCTTCTGGATCTCGACCACGGTCACTTCCGTGCCGATGGTGTGGTAGAAGTAGGCGAACTCGATGCCGATGGCGCCGGCGCCGACCACGAGCATCCGCTTAGGCTGTTCCTTCATTTTCATGGCCTGCTCGCTGTTGATGATCACCTCGCCGTCAATTTTCAGGTGAGGCAGCTCACGTGAGCGGGCACCGGTGGCGATGATCGTGTACTGGGCCTGGATGCGCTCGATTTCCTTGCCGTTCTCATCCATCACCTGCACCTCGTTGGCGGAGGCAAATTGACCGTGGCCTTTGAAGACCTCCACCTTGTTGGCCTTCATGAGGAATTGTACACCCTTGCTCATCTTGTCGGCAACACCGCGGCTGCGCTTGATGATCTTCTCGAAATCGATGCCGATCTTGTCGACCACGACGCCATAGTCGGCGGCATGCTTGATCGTTTCGAAGGTTTCGGCAGATTTCAGGAGTGCCTTGGTAGGGATGCATCCAATGTTGAGGCATACGCCACCAAGATCTCGTTTTTCAATGATTGCCGTCTTGAATCCCAATTGGGAGGCGCGGATGGCGGCAACATAGCCGCCCGGACCCGAACCAATCACGCATACGTCGAATGATTTCGCCATGTCAGGTATAAATTTTTCAAAGTGGGTGGGAATGTGGATGTTCCCAAGAAGTTTTCAGCCAATAAAGGTACGGAAAATGGGAGAGAGTTGCATTGAGCTAATGCCGCGCAGGCTAATGCCACCTCCCCCGTCCCCTCCACTACAGGCTAATTCCACCTCCCCCGTCCCCTCCACCATTTCATAGTGGAGGGGTGACATTCTAAAACGTAATTCTATGAATTTGAACTATTGCCATGACTCAAGCTTTATAGGATCTGATGCAGCTTACAACTGACAGAAACGTTATCAATTCAAATTTGTTGAACAGAGAGTCACCCCCTCCACTGCGTTAGCGATGGAGGGGACGGGGGAGGTGGAATTAGCCTGCAGTGGACGGGGGAGGTGGCGTTAATCCACGATCACCGACAGGATATCTTTCCACACCGCCGAAATGGGAGCGACTACATCGAAATGGCCCACATTGGGATAAACAATATGTTTCGCTTTTGTTTTGATCACGTAGTTGTCGTTGTGCGACGGCGGCACGATGGGATCTTTTTCGGCGCTGATGAGTATGATCTCGGCCCTAGGCTTGCCGAGCAGCATGGGATCGGATGCGCTGTACCTGTCTTTGAGATCATCGGGAGATCCCCCCATCAGCCTGGGTGCAGCGGTCTGACAACTGCCGGTTCCGCGGGCATACTCGCTTAGATCGGAGATTGCGGCCAATCCGACGACCCTGGCAACGGACGTATCGGCCGCTGCAAGCCAAAGAGCCAAATGGCCACCGGCAGAGTGGCCGACGAAAGTGAGACCAGAGGCATTGCTGGCATCTGATGCAACCGCTTTGTAAGCCGCCATCACGTCATCGAAGGTACCCGGAGAACCCCCTCCCTCGTCGCCCACGCGTCGGTAACCGATATTGTAGACCGTTGACCCCGACACCGCGATCGACTTCGCCAAGTGGCTCATGTAAAAACGGTCGTACTGACTGAGCCAACACCCGCCGTGGATCAGCATGACGGCAGATCCGTCGTCTGTTCCAACGGGCTCAAATACGTCGATTATTTGGACATCGGCCTCTCCATAACGTATTGTACGAGATGGAATTGGAACCTCTAGAGCAGCAAGTTGAGACCACGTGACCTGCGCTTCCGCACAACTTGACGTGATGGCTATTAGTGCTAGCGATAGTTTTAGAAAATACGTTCTCATTATTGTATCTTTGGGAAAAATGCAGACATAAACTTGCCGATGTTAGAAAGCATGCAAACGGACTATTACATCATACTGTTTACGATCGGGTATGTGCTTTTCATTGCCTTGGTCGTTGTACTTCCAATTGGTAAGATTCTGCAGCGAATCGGCTTCTCGCCGTTGTTTGCGCTGTTGCTGTTCCTTCCGGTGATAAATATCATCTTTTTGTATGCCATCGCATTCAGGCGCTGGCCCAACCTGCCCGAATTATAAGTCTCGGGTCAAAAACCACATCAAAACGGGCTCCGATCTATACCCTTTTCGTTCGTAGAGCCGTCTTGCCGGGTTGTCTTCACGAACTTCGAGCGTGATCTTGCAGCACCCACGCAGGGCAGCCTCGTGCGCCACAGCATCAAGCAGGGTGGATCCCACTCCCTTACCGCGCCAGTCATGGTGCACGCACAGGTCGTGTATATTGATCAGTGGCTTCGCACGAAAGGTCGAGTAAGCCGTAAAGCAGTTGGCGAGCCCGACAGGGGTGCCATCGTGCTCTGCAATGATCACCAAGGTGCCGGGCGTTGCCTGCATGCCGGGCACCATTTGATTCTTCACTGCGTCGGGTAGCGGTTTGCCGCCGCCCATCGGGTCCTGGGCGTAGTCGTCGACGAGTGCCACGATGATGGCTGCGTCGGTAGGCGAGTCAAGGTCGGCGATTCGGGTGGTTATCATCGGGTCATCGGAAAATGGTTAATATATGAGAATGAGTTAAATACTGCTTTTGCAGAATTCGTATAATTACAAGGTCCTTCGCCGACATTTCGCTGCGCTCAATGTGACAGCTCAGGATGACAGTTGTCATTATTTTTAGGTGGGGTGAAGACACGGGCGGCGAAGCCGCCCGTGTCTTCACCACTTTAAAAAACCCGTATGTCATTGTGAGCTGACACACCGAAACCTGAGTCCTGAACGAAGTGAAGGAGCGGTGAGGTGTCGGCGAACAAACTTTTTTATCGGGTCACGTGGAATAATCACCCCACCGCCCCGTAAAAAAACGCCGCCGCGGGTTTTCACTCCCGTCGGCGGCCTCGGTCTCATATGCGGAACGATGCGCATTGAGTAACTCTATGAAGCGTGTCGATACCGGGGGTGTCGAGGCCCCGGGTGCGCACCGTCCTTGGCATTGCAACACTCTCCTGTGAATGTACATGGGCCGTTGCAGCGCCATGCCCAATCTCACTTCGGTTTTAAGTGATTGTTCCCGGTCTCTTACATTCATCAAGTGGGTTTTAACAGATTTTTACGGAAGGTCGTGCACCATGCCGTATCAATTTGATTACATTGCGATAAACCAATCCACCCTCAGCGATCACGTATATGTTGCATGTTTCCACCAAGAGCCTTTTGGGGCTGCTTATCCTGTTCGTGTTGCCATTGGCCGCCACGGCTCAAAAACGTCCAATCAATATTGATGACTATCCCTCATGGAAGTCGCTCGTTCAACCGGCCCTGAGCGACGATGGAACGTGGCTGCGTTACACGCACCGCCCAAATGGCAGCGACGACACACTGTTTTTCAAGAGCTTGACTTCCGATAAGCTCTACACGATTCCCGTTGGTGTGCAAGGACAGATGAACTCGACGGCCACGCATGCTGCATGGGTCCAGAATCTGCCACAGAAGGAGCAGGAGCGCCTGCGCAGCCAGCGTCGCCCCATCACGACCAAGGTCGTGGTGATGGACCTCGCCACCGGCACCAAGCGAACCTACGACAACGCCTCGGGCTACAGCTTCAGCCGTGACGGCAAACATGTGCTCATCCGCAAATCCCGGGCTGCGGGGGGCGAAGGCGAACCGGCCTTCAGTGGCACCGACGCCATTCTGCGCAACCTTGCGACCGGTACCGACATGAACCTCGGCAATGTGTCGGATGCCTCGTTCAACTTCAAGTCGAGCCATCTTGCCATCACTGTCGACGCAGCTGGCAAGTCGGGCAACGGAATCTACCTCGTCAACTTGGGTACCGGCAGTCTGCAAGTGCTCGATTCCGACACGCTGCGATACAGCCAGATGACCTGGGATGACGACGGACTCTCCACCGCCGAAGCAATGGCCAAAGGCAATGGCATCGCCTTCATGAAAGGCCACAACGTGGACACACTTTCCTATCGCGACAACGTGCTGGTAGTGGTGCGCAACCTCGGGACCCCTCGGCAACAGCGTTCGGAGCTGACCCCCAAATCGGCCGGTTTTCCCGACGGACAGGTTATCAGCGAGGCTGGACAACTCAACTTTGGAACTACCGGGAATTTCGTTTATTTCGGAATCCGTCCACAAGAGGTAAAGCGCAAGCGCCCAGAGGGCGAACAGGCCAACCTCGATGTTTGGCACTGGGCTGATGAGCGCATCCAGTCGGTGCAGCAGCGTCAGTTGAATGCTGACCGCAACTATGCCTACAGAAGCATATTCGCCCTCGACGGAAACCGGTTCATGCAGATGGGCGACGACTCCATGCGCACGGTCACCATCATGAAGGGTGACAAGTTCGCCGTCGGCACCAAGGGACGCCATTACCTCAAGGACACCAACTGGGGCATGAACTTCAACGACTACTATGCGATCAACCTTGCCACGGGTTCACAGAGTAAGATTGCAACGGAGGTTACGCGTCCAATGGGCTACTCGCCCGACGGCACTAAATTCTTGTACTTCCAAAACGACCATATCATGATGGTGGAGGTCGCCACCGGTCGCACCGTCAATTTGTCGGAGAAGGCACCCGTGAGCTTCGTGAACACCGACAACGACTATCCCTATGTAAAGCCCGCCTGGGGTGTCGCGGGATGGACCAAGGACGGGCGTGCCATACTGGCCTACCATCAGCATGACATCTACCGTGTGAACCTCGACGGATCGGGGGCTTCCAACATGACAAACGGTGTGGGCGACCGTGACCAAATCCGCTTCCGTTACATGACCTTCGACAGCGAGGAGGAGTGGATCGACACCACCAAGCCAATGTTGTTGCAGGCATTCGGAACCCGTTCGAAGAAGAGCGGTTTCTACCGCATGCAGCCGAATCGTGCACCTGAGCCGGTGTATTTCGTCGATATGCAGGTGGGCAACCCCAGCAAAGCACGCAATGCCGACGTCGTGATGCTTACCCAGCAGAGCTTCGAGCAATTCCCGGATGTGTACACCACCAACACGGCACTTTCCAACTTTAAGAAAGTGACTGACGCCAACCCGCAGATCAGCGAATATGCTTGGGGACGTCGCGTGCTGATCGACTACAAGAACAGGAACGGTCTCGACCTGCAAGCCACATTGGCACTTCCTGCCAATTACGAGCCTGGAAAGAAGTACCCCATGCTCGTCTATTTCTACGACCGCATGAGCGACCGTCACCACCAGTTCTCCATGCCGGTGTATGACGATCGTCCACACATTTCGGTTTATGCGAGCGATGGTTATTTGGTGCTTCAGCCAGATATTGTTTACGGCGTGGGCGATCCCGGCAACGATGCACTCGACGCGATATCGGCCGCAGTAAATGCAACCATTGCCGCCGGTTATGCCGATCCTGCCCGTATTGGTCTGCAGGGGCACAGTTGGGGTGGATATCAGAGCTCGTACATCCTCACGCAGACCAACATGTTCGCGGTTATCGTGACAGGTGCACCACCGACCAATCTCGAAAGCTTCTACAACTCGCTCTACCGCTCGAGCGGCACCGTTCAGCACGGCATCATGGAAGTGGGTCAGGTGCGTTTGGGCGCAACCCCTTGGGAGGATCCGGAGATGTATCGCCGTCTGTCGCCGGTGCATCAGGTCACCAAGATCAAGACCCCGTTCATGATCCTTCATGGTGATGAGGATGGTGCTGTCGATTGGATGCAAGGCCTCGAGCTTTACAATGCCGCACGTCGTAACGGAAAAGAAGTGATCTTTCTGTCGTATCCAGGCGAGCCTCACCACTTAGCCAAGAAGCCCAACCAGATCGACTTCCAGATCCGAATGAAGCAGTATTTCGACCATTATCTAAAAGGTACGCCTGCTCCCAAATGGATGACGGAGGGCGTAAGCCAACTCGAGAAGTCGAAGCAGTAGGAAGTGTGAGCCGACGGCTCATAATGACAACAATGCCTTAAATGGGGGTAGAAACGGGTGGCCATGCCGCCCGTTTCTACCCCTTCTTTTTAAACCTCAATTGATATGTTCACTTTGCCACCCAAGCCTTTTTCAACTATATCAAATAGCGTTTTCAGGGTCATATTGCTGCCATCATTTTCTATTCGAGAAATATAGGTCCTTTTTTTATCTACTAGGTCTGCGAGTTGTTCCTGCGTAAGATGTTTTTCCTCGCGGGCTTTTTTCAGTAGCAGGCCAATTTTGAACGATTCGGCATCTCGTTCCAACATATCGCGACGAGCCGTTCCTTTTTTGCCATAAACCTCATCTTTAATTTCATTCCAATTTCTTGTACTCATATCATTTAGCCTTTATCTCGTAGTATTTCATCATCAGTTGAACAGCTCGTTCAATTTTCTTTTTGGTGTCCTTTGCGACTTTTTAGAGAACCCATTCAGCAAAATCACAAGTTTTCCATCGTCAAAAAAGCAGAAGACTCTCCATATGTTGGTACCTAATTGAACTCGTGCCTCAAACAGCCCATCAGTGTCAACAAGCGATTTAAGGTAATTACTTGGTAC
>CAYZWQ010000074.1:9250-12836 GCA_964481355.1 uncultured Chitinophagales bacterium | reverse complement strand
TTCCGGCCTGGACCCTTTCGCCGCTAAAGATATCGTCCGTTTCATACAACACTACCAGCGCGAAGACCGCATCATCCTCACGTCATCGCATGATTTGGATTACCTGAACAAGGTGATCGACCGGATACTCGTGATCGACAAGGGTCGCATTGTGAGCGACACCAGCCTTGAGGATTTCGCCGTTCACGGATCCGGACAAATCGATGAGGCCCTTTTCAAATTGTTGTCGTCCGAGGAAAAAAGCTTCGAATCCATCGACTGGCTATTTGGATCATGAGTCTGTTCTTGTATCTGGTGCGCAGCCGACTAGGCAATCTTTTCTCCAAATCTACGGGTATTTGGATGAGCATAGGGGGGGGAGCCGCGGCACTCTTTGCAATTGTCTACGGACTTATGCTGGGGCTGCTCGTATCGCTCACACCCGAGAATTCGGACAGCCGAACCCAGGTCACGGTCATCCTGATAGGCGGTATAACATCGATCATAGCTTTCGGGGTGATCAAAGACTTCCTCCCCAGCTACAAGCGCAGGCCCAATCTGATCCCCCCGAATGCACCTGTGGGTGTGATAAACAAGTGGTTGATCAACCAGACGACCTCTCTGCTCAATCTGTTCGTTGGGGCTTTCCTGCTGTTCACACTTAGTTTCGCCAGCGTGACCTGGTCTACGCTCGATGGTCCCATGTGGATCAGCCTGTTCTTGTCCGTCGTGCTCACCTCCGAATTTTGCAGTTACGCGATTCGAACGCAGTTTGAGTATCACGTCAAAAACCACAAACTGTTCTTTGCGCTGACCCTTGCCCTCATTGCCACCATGATTTACATGTTCTACCTGTATTACAGCACCATGTCGATATGGATGCCTTGGGCCATAACCATTGGTTGGGGTGTGTTGTCGCTGGGCATCGATTTGAGCGTCGTTGAGCTAAGGACGTCTCGGGCCATACAGCGCGACATCTTGAACACAGATCAGGCGACGATGCGAATGGTTTTTCGGAATGACGTGGTCAGGCGCATGCTGGTGTTGGCGTTCGTATTCAAGATCATCATGGGTGTTTTTCTGTTTTTCAGCATCGACCGAATTTTTGCTACGAGGGTGATCGCCAATCAGATCATCATATGGCAGTATTACCTGCTGTTGCTGTCGCCGGTAGTCATATTCACCTACGTGTTCGGGAATGCCTGGGTGTTTTTTCGGGAGGTGTATCTCAACATGCAACGCGTTCGACCCGTACGAAATGCCCTTTTTGGCACCTATTTGCAATTGGTCACGCTACCCCTTCTCATCGATTTGACGCTTGTGCTCTTTGCGATCGTCATAATGGAAATACGATGGGCGGATGCCGCAGGTCTTGTGGTGATGAGCCATATGGTATGCGTGGCAATCGGATTCAACGGATCCATGTTGCTCCCCAAGAAGGTGGACCCGTCGACCACGCTTCGGAGGTCACAGATACATACCGGTGTTTCGGTCGCCTTGTTTGTGGCATTGGTCGTCTTTACGACAGGCTATGCCTTCGAAACGACCCGTTGGTGGTCGTTTGGGTCGTCGGTTGTCTTTTCCGTCGCACTCATCTACTATGGGCTGCGCAACAGCGAATCCTATCTGCACAGGATCAACGACCTCGTGACGTGACTTCAGGTCTTTGAGTCCAGCAATCGCAGGAACTCCGACTCGGGCATCAATTGAATTGGCTGCCCCGCCTGTATGAGTCGCAGCGCATGCTTATGTTTGCCTGTAATGCCACCATTGGCATTGTTCTTGGCATCGTTCTGCCCCAATACGAGTATTTCGGTGCTTTCGTCGATCCTCTCCGCGATCCGAGCGCCAATGTCGGCCACACGCTGCCAAGCCTGGGCCCGGCTCATCGACTCCAGGGTTCCGGAGAAGACGATGTTCTTCCTGTAAAAGGCATGGCCCGGCTTGTTTAGCGACGGATCGCCTTCAGGTATTTCGCGCCTTGAATTGGTAGATATGTCATGACCGTACTCCTGAATGGACCTCAGCGACGTGTCGGTGATGGCCGACAGCTCCTCAATCGTTGACGCTTTCTTAAGCCTCATCGCGTGAAGGAGCACCTCCGCACAGGCATGAGAGTCGTAGGCCGCCCGATGGTGGCGGCCGCCGCCAAGAGAAAGGTGCTGGATCATGGTCTTGAGCCCATATTTGCCCAGCTCAGGCCATACCTTGCGTGCAAGCCGATAGGTGCACAGATAGGTGTTCTCGGGGATGTCCTTGCGATAGACCTTGAGCATGTCGCGCAGTACGCCAATATCGAAGGCGGCATTGTGGGCCACAACGGTGCGCCCACGGAAATACGGCTGCAATTCGATCCAGAGCTCATCGAATGTGGGTTCGTCGGCCACCATTTTCGATGTGATGCCATGGATGCGGGTGTTGAAGAAGTCAAATCTTGGCCAGCAGGGTGGACGTATCAGCCAGGATTGGCTGAACGAAATTTTGCCGTCGTCGACCAAGGTCAGGCCGATTTCACAGGCGCTGTCGCGGTCGGACGTTGCCGTCTCAAAATCAATTGCTACTATCGACATGGCTTAAGGTACGACGAATCGCCTACCGATGGAATTCATAAATCGGGATATTTGTTAACTTCGGCTATTCGGCACACATTTTTCCTACATTTACAATCCTGTTATGCGACTTCTCTCGATACTTCTGCTGTCTCTACTCATGTATTCTTGCTCGGGGAGCACACCTTCCGACGTGCCGGTTGTCGGATTCGTCGACGGTTTCGAAGATGAAACACTTGATCAGGCTCGCCAAGGATTTTACGACGCCCTTGCCGCCGGCGGATTCTCGGAGGCTGACAGCACCGTGAAAATCATCTATCGCAATGCGCAAGGCAATATTCCGACGCTCACGCAGATTGTTCAGTACTACATCTCCGAGAAGGTCGACCTGATGGCCACCAACCCGACGCTGTCGACAATCACGGCCGTACAGAAAACGCGCGAGATCCCCATCTTTCAGATGGTGTCGTCCGACCCTTCTATCGTCGGTCTAATCGATTCCGATGGCAGTGTGCCACCGAACCTATTCGGCGTCAAAGAGGTGTTGGCGTACATCGACACCTCGTTTACTCTGATTCCGGCCATCGTGCAGCCTAAAGGGAGCCAGTTAGTGGTGGGTATGATCTACAACCAGGCCGAACCGCAGTCGGTCGATGCCCTGAACCGCATCAAGGAGCTTGCCGACAATCTCGGCGTACGTTTGGAGGCGCTGCCGGTGAACACCTCGGCCGATGCCCAGCTGGTCACCCGATCGTTGCTCTCGCGCAACATCGACGCCTTCTTCGCCAATCCTGACAATACCGTGTTCGCATCGTTCGAGACCATACTTGCAGCGTGCAATGAGAATAATGTTCCCATTTTCACCAGCGAAGCGGGGCTCGTGTCTCGCGGAGCTGTGGCTGCTTACGGTGCCGACATCTACCAATGGGGTTACCAGGCGGGAGTACAGGCCGCGCAATACCTCTCCAACGGATCTTCCGATGGACTTGCGCTCGAAATGGTGAACGTGCGCCGCCACGTGTACAATCCTACAGCTGCAGGCCGCTTTGGTTTGACGA
>CAYZWQ010000074.1:5358-9240 GCA_964481355.1 uncultured Chitinophagales bacterium | reverse complement strand
GAGTGATGGAGTTCTACCTGGGCGCGTTCCTTCAGGGCCTATGCCTGACGGCAATGGCGTTTGGGATCTTCATTTCGATGAAGATCTTCAACATACCCGACATAACCACCGACGGCAGCTACACCCTCGGTGGTGCCGTGACCGGCGTCCTGCTGTCAGGCGGCATGTCGGGATACTTGGTGCTGCCGTTGGTGATGATGAGCGGAGCCGTAGCCGGTGCAGCCACAGGACTCATTCATACACGGCTGAAGATCAACGCGCTCCTGGCGGGCATCCTGGTAATGACCGCCCTCTATTCGGTGAACCTATCGATCATGGGCCGCTCAAACATTCCTTTAATACAAGTATCCAGCTTGTTCAGCGCCATAGAGTTAGCATCTAACCGCGATGGCAATGCTTTGATCATTCTGGCCGTGTTTATCGGCTTGATGTTCATTCTGCTTGGCTATGTCCTGAAAACGGATTTTGGGCTGGCAATGAGGGCGACCGGCAACAGTGAGTCGATGATCAGGGCCCTCGGCGTGAATACCGACGCCATGAAAATTACGGGGCTGGCGATCGCAAACGCCTTGGTTGCGGTAAGTGGATACCTGATCACACAGTTTCAGGGGTTTGTCGACATCAACATGGGAATTGGAATCGTCATTGTCGGGCTCGGATCGGTCATTATCGGCGAAAGTTTGGTCCATACGCTGAAAATCGGCTCCATTTGGGGCATACTTGCCATGATGTTCATCGGAGCTGCCGCCTTTCAGCTCGTGTTGGCGTTCTCGTTGAATATGGGCATCCATCCCAACATGCTCAAATTGGTGACGGCTGTTTTTGTCCTCCTTATCGTCGGTATCCCTCGACTGGGCTTTTTGAACCTTGAGAAGGGGTGATGGAAACATGATTCAGCTCAGGCAAATAAGCAAGGTGTTCAACACAGGAAAACTGAACGAAATTCAGGCGCTTGACGACGTCGATTTGGAGATTCCTGACGGACAATTTGTTGTAGTGGTCGGTTCGAACGGATCCGGTAAGTCGACACTCCTGAACATCATAGCAGGAAGCATATTCCCCAGCAAAGGATCCGTATTGATTAATGGACACGACGTTACGGCTCTCCCGGATTACAGGCGAAGTCCGTCGATTGCCCGCGTCTTTCAGAATCCGCTCAGCGGAACGGCTCCTGACCTGAGCATCATCGACAATTTCCGGCTGGCAGCATTGCGTACCAAATCGAAGTCGCTCAAAATCGGGCTTAACCAGCAGTTCCGTGAAAATGTGGCCGAGCGGCTCTCCAGACTCGGGATGGGCCTTGAGAACAAGTTGGACCAGCCGATGGGGTCGTTATCGGGTGGCCAGCGCCAAGCACTCACGTTGCTGATGGGAGTGATGGACGATCTCGACATTTTACTCCTTGATGAACCCACGGCCGCGTTGGATCCCAAGTCTGCAAGCGTCGTCATGCGCATCGCAGACGATATCATCCGCGAATTCAACCTGACATCGATGTTGATCACCCACAACCTCAAAGATGCCCATTCGTACGGAGACCGGGTCATCCACATGGTTGAGGGTCGTGTATCAAAGGATGTGGATGTTGACCAAAAGCGACATCTTACCACACAGGAATTGTTCCAGTGGTTCTCATAAAGGCATAATTTACTTCTGCCGGGATCATTTTTATACCCAGATCGTTTCACCTTACGATCTTCGATTGTAAATTCCCCAAACGCCGATATGCCGCAACGGCAGATCGGATCAGAGAAGCCAACCCGGAATGCCACTATGCAGAACATCAACATAGTTAAGCACATCCTGAAAAGAACGATATACATCAGCTTCTCTTGTGTGCTTACACTGTTGTTGCCGGCACTGCTCATCGCGCAACCGGAAGCACCTGCGCTGGTCAGTCCCGTCAACGAGTCAGCCGACGTTTCGATCACCCCCACGTTTACCTGGCGTTCGGTTGTCAATGCCAACAGTTATCGCATATGGATATCGAAGAGCCCGACATTTCCCGGCAACGACACCCGATATGAGCCAGGCATAACGGACACGACGTTCAGCATCCCGGCATCAAATCCGCTGGATAATTACAATGGGGTGTACTACTGGCGTGTTGCTGCCTTCAACCAACAGGGACAGGGCGAATTCAGCGCCATTTGGGTTTTTACAACCATCCCGGCCGACGAGGCGCCGGTGTTGCTCACGAGTCCGGCCAACAACGCCACCAAGGTGCATGTATACCCCACGCTGAGCTGGAGCTCGATTCCCGGCGCAGATCAATACAGGGTGTCGATTGCCAGCAACCCGCAATTCACGGGGGCTGTGAACCAGACCACGAATGCAACGAGCCTCATCCCGATTAACCAGTTACAGACCCATACACAGTATCATTGGAGGGTTCGCACGCTGTTCGGAGAATCGGAGGGCCCTTGGTCAGAGACGCGAACATTCACCACCTACGGGCCACCGGTTGATGCCCCGGCTTTGGTGTCTCCGGGGAATTTGGCCGCCCAACTTGACCGAAACCCCACCTTGGTGTGGCGTTCACTCGACGATGCCGAGTTTTATCAAGTTCAGTTATCCAAATCCAACACATTTGCGACCACAACCTTTCAGCAGATTGGCATCACCGACACGACAAGCACGGTCAATGTGCAGCTTGATCCCATCGCCCAGTATTACTGGAGGGTCCGAGGAGGAAATGACATTGGGTTGACAGATTCGCCCAGCACGGGCTTGGGGCCTTGGTCGACCGTGCGATCCTTCATCACAGAAAATGTGAAGGTGGAGCTCATTGCTCCGGCCGACAACGCCGTGGACATTACGCAACCGCTTACGTTCAGCTGGAAGGAGTTGGAGGGCGCTACCTCATACACGTTCGAGCTCAGCAAGAGTCCACAGTTTGCACCGTTCACCGAACGGCAGCTGCTGAATGCCGAACCCGATACCGTACGACATCTGCTGCTGGCTGTGCTCGAATCCAGAACGGAATACTTTTGGAGGGTTCGTGCTGCAATGCCAAATGGAGACAGCGACTTTTCGGTCGTGAGATCGTTCACCACCAAAGCAACCGGAAACGAGCCGCCGCCGCCGGTGGAGCTTGTGAGTCCACGAAACGACAGCTTGGACACGCCGTTGAAACCGACGTTTGTGTGGCGCACGGAACCCACCTCGTCGCAAGGGTATCGAATACAGCTTGCGACCTCGTCCAATTTCGCCGCTAACACCATCGAGCGCAATGCCGTGGTGCCCGACACAACATATGCCCTTGCGGCCGATCTGTTACCCGGAATCACCCACTTTTGGCGGGTGAGGGGTATCAGTCCCGGAGGCGAAGGCGACTGGTCAGAGGCATGGACATTCAGGACAAGCGCATTCCCTGTGATCCTTCAGTCGCCCCCCGACAACGCAAACAATGTTCCCGTCAGGCCGACATTCACCTGGCTGGCATTTCCCGAGGCACTATCATACCAGATTCAGGTGGACCGCGACAATACGTTCGATGATCCTGACTACTCCCTTCAGAACATCATTGCCCTAAATGCAAGGTTCAATTTCCCGTTCGACAACGACTCTACCTACCATTGGAGGGTACGAGCCGTAACAACGAACAGTTTCAGCTCGTGGTCTGCCGTTCGGACATTCACGGTGATAGGCAATGTGACGAATCCACCGGGACCGGTGGAATTGCTCGAACCTGCTCCGAATGAACAAGACGTTGGACGAAGACCCACGTTCAGCTGGAAGAGCGAGCCGACAAGCCAAAGCTATGCGTTTCAGTTGGCGAGGAGCAACACCTTCTCGGCGTCGGAATTGGTGGCCACCCTAGCAAGCACCCTCGACACCACCTTCACGCCAACGGTGGACCTCGATGAGAACACCACCTTC
>CAYZWQ010000074.1:0-5348 GCA_964481355.1 uncultured Chitinophagales bacterium | reverse complement strand
CTATTGGCGTGTAAAGGGCGCAAACTCGATGGGGGATGGGCCATGGTCGGATCCTAGGTCGTTCAAGACCCGATCGGACCTTCCCACCACGATCAACCTGGTCACCCCACAGAACAACGCGTCGGGCGTGAGCACCTCTCCGACATTCACGTGGCAGGGAAGCGCCAACAGCCAGTTGTACCAGCTCCAAATATCGCTGTCGAATACCTTTACCACCCTGGTGTATGAATTAAGCGATCTCACTGGAATATCCCACTCCATCAATAATAGCCTCAACCTTGGCACGCTTTATTTCTGGCGTATGAGGGGTATCAACAACTTTGGTTTCGGCCCTTGGTCCGAGGTCAGATCGTTTACGACCTTGACGTTGGCACCACCAGCGGTGCAGCTATTCCTGCCAGCGAATGACTCTACAGGCACGCCGCGACGCCCCCGGTTTGTCTGGGTCGCAGCCCAAGATGCCATGTCGTACACATTGCGCATTTCAACTGCCGATACCTTCAACGGGCTTGACGACCTCATCTACAACGGGATTCAGGCAACCCTGTTGGAACTCCCGGTCGATTTGGCCTTCAACACACCCTATTTCTGGCGGGTTCGGGCGGTCAACAGTGGTGGCGAGGGCCCATGGAGCCCAACGTGGAAGTTCACGGTTCAACGAGTTCCCGTCAACTTGGAAGACGATGCCGAGGTGCCCATCGATTTTGAGCTTAGGCAGAACTATCCAAATCCCTTCAACCCCACGACCCGCATAGAATACGGGCTGCCCGAGACCTCCAACGTCACCATGACGGTTTACGACATAATGGGCAGACCCGTGGCCATACTAGTGAATGAAGTGAAGACCAGAGGGTACCATGCGGTCGATTTTGATGCAGGCAAGCTGCCAAGCGGCATCTATTTTGTACGGCTTCTCGCGTCGAACCAAGACAGGAGCATCAAGGTGACCCTTCTCAAGTAGAAGGTTAGCTTCCTGAGACCACAACGCCGGCAGCTTCAAGCAGGAATTGATGAAGATCGGTGTTTTTGATGAAGGAAGGCATACTCTCGCTTCCCGCGCCGACCATCGCAAGCTCCACATAATCGGATGTGTGGTTGTCGCCAACGAACGCCACATTGATGTAGTTCGTCATGATCGCACCCAACACTTCGGGAGCGTCCTGCATCGGACGGTACAGCGTGCGGTATTCACCCGCCAGGGCCGACTTCAACGCCTGCGCTTCGTCCATGGTAATTCCATGGCCTGTGGCATACTCCACACGCTCGCGAATTTGGGAGATACTGCTGCCCTCGTTCAACTCCGATAGGATCCAGTTATTGCTGTGCCTGAAATTCAGCAGGCTTTCGAACTTCGTATTTACGTCGCTTCCGGATAGCAGGCCGGGGTTGGAGTTGCCGTGGTCGGTAGTGATCACCACAAGGGTGTCGTCACGACCCTCGGCAAAAGCCAATGCAACGGCAACGGCGTCGTCGAAAGCAAGCTGATCGAACAAGATACCTGCAGCATCATTTCCGTGTGCAGCCCAGTCCACCTTGCCGCCCTCTATCTGAACAAAGAAGCCGTTGCTGTTCGCAGATAGGAGGCGTAGTGCCTGGTCGGTCATTTCGGCAAGCGTGGGGATCACGGCCATTTGTTCCTGCGAGCTCTGGTGGTCGACCATATACGGAAGGCTGTCGGCATTGAACACGCCCAAAATCGGCTTGCCGGCTGCAGTCAAAGCCTGCATCGCAGTCTTGTCGCGGACTACCTCGTAACCGGCACCGGCGAATTCGGCAAACATGTCGCGCTGGTCGGCCCTGCGGGACGCGTCGAAGTACTCTGTACCGGCGCCAAACATCACATCGTACTGACGCGTCAGGTAGAGCTCGGCGATCTTTGCCTGGTCTCCCCGCGCCTCGGTCGACACACTGAAGCCAGCCGGAGTGGCATGCGTGATCGGAACGCTGGTAACACAGCCAACGGCTTTGCCGGCGTCCTTGAATTTCTGAAGGATGGGAGTGTACTGTTCTCCATTGGGACCCATATTGATTGCGCCGTTATTCACACGATACCCTGATCCCCACGACGAGCTGGCAGCGGCCGAATCCGTCACGATCGAATTCAACGACGCCATGTCCATCAATCCGCGCGTAGCCAACCCCTCGCGGTACAAGTTGAGCCATGTCGAGCCTCGGCCGTCGCGCATATACCTGAGCTGGTCAGCCATTGCCAAGGTGCCTGCGCTCATACCGTCGCTTACCAGGAAAATGATATTCTTTGACTGGCCCGGATTTCTTGGTGAGACGGGCGTGGTACATGCGGGGAGGGCGGGAACCAGGCCGACGCCAAGGCCTGCGATGAATCCGTGTTTGAAGAAATCGCTGCGTTTCATAATAGGGATGAATAATTGGTTACGTACAACAGCATGGGACGAAAGCGGTCAAGAAGCGCAATACTCACCAAAAATAAGTCAGCCACTGTTACGAAAACGTAAAAATTCGACTAAAAACCCCACAAATAAAACTATTTTCGATCACCGATCACCGATCACCGATCACCGATCACCGATCACCGATCACCGATCACCGACTTCGCCTCGTCCCATAATTGGTCCATTTCTTCCAGGCTCATGTCTTTCAGGACAAGTCCCAATTCCAAAGCCCGTTTTTCAATATGGCTGAAGCGTTTTTGGAACTTGGAATTGGTCAGCCTGAGGCTGTCTTCCGAATTGATCGCAAAATATCTGCCAACATTGACCATCGAAAAGAGCACGTCCCCGAATTCTTCGGCTTTTCGTGCGCTGTCTTCACCTTCTAGCACCTCTTTAAGCTCGGTCAGCTCCTCCTCCAATTTTGTCCAAGCTCCCTTCCAGTCTGGCCAGTCGAAACCGACTCCTGCCGCCTTCTCCTGCATGCGCTGAGCCCTGATCAAGCCGGGGAGAGATGCCGGCACGCCGTCGAGCACCGATCCTTTTGGGTTTTCCGTTTTCTTGATCTGCTCCCAATTCCTCAGAACATCCTCCGTCCCCGAAACCTTGGTCTCCGCGAAGACGTGCGGATGTCGGCGAATTAGTTTATCCTGGATACCAAATATGACGTCCCCGATGTCGAAGCCACCGTGCTCGCTTCCCATCTCAGCATGAAAAACGACATGCAACAACATGTCGCCCAATTCTTTGCGCAGATCGTCGTAATCTTTTCGATCTATGGCGTCGATGGCTTCGTAAACTTCTTCGACCATAAGGTCCTTTAGCGACTCGTGTGTCTGCTCGCGATCCCACGGGCACTCTTTGCGCAGGATCTGCATGATTCGCACCAGACTCTCAAAGTTACTGTCCGGCGTAGCGGTGTGTTGCATAGGTCAGGTTTTCTTCTCTTTCTTTTTGGCCGCAGGGAAGAGGATGTTGTTCAAAATAAGCCTGTATCCAGGGCTGTTCGGATGCAGGTCGAGGTCCGTGGGCGGATCGTCGACACGGTGTTTGTAATCTTCCGGGTCGTGGCCCGCGTAAAAGGTGAAGGTTCCTCGGCCAAAGTTGCCATGAAGGTATTTGACCTGCTGCATACCGGGTTTTTCGGCTAAAATGACCACCGAATCCTTAATCAGGCTTCTGCGAAACATGGTTGTTTGCCCAAAGAAGCCTCTCACACTGCTCACGTGGTTCTGTGTGAGCATGGTTGGCACTGGATCATACTTTGCCGAAAATTCAAACAGTGTGAAGAAGTCGAGCATTTCGTTGTCGTTGATCTCGTGCTGCTGTATGTCGATGTCGGAGTACTCGTAGATCATCGGATCGGTGATCACCGTGAAATTCTCGAATGCCAAAGCGGCGTCATAGTCGAGCTTGCTTTGGGTGTCTGGGTCATGCGGGTCTCCGTCGTAAGGGGTCCCAACCATGTCCACACCCTGTGCTGCAAGTGCGATGTCGAAGCTGTCGGTGCCCGAGCACATCGAGAACAAGAATCCGCCGTTTCCGATGTAATCTTTGAGCGTCTGTGCTACGGCCCCCTTCAATTCGCTCACTTTGTCGAATCCGAGCTCCTTCGCCAAGGCCTCCATTTCGCGCACCTGCTTAATGTACCAAGGCATGCCACCGTATGATGCGTAGAATTTGCCATATTGGCCCGTGAAGTCCTCGTGGTGGAGGTGCAGCCAATCATAGTTGCTGAGTTCGCCGGCAATCACTTCCCGGTCCCAGATTTTATCGTAGGGCACTTCGGCATAGGTGAGTGCCAACGTGACGGCATCGTCCCAAGGCAAAGCCTGCTGAGGCGTGTACACCGCAATACGAGGCGCCTTCTCCAATGGCACCACTGCCATGTTCACGTCCGGGCGTTCGATCTCACTCACGATTGCAGCCGCCTGCGAGGTGCTGATCTGCTCGATGCTCACTCCCTTGATGAGCGACTCGCGCACCAAGGCATCGCTAGATGGCAACAGAAAGCTGCCTCCACGGTAGTTCAGCAGCCATTGTGCCGTCTGACCCTTGGTGAGCGCGTTGAATACGACCCCGTAAGCTTTGAGGTGGTTCTTTTGCGCCGCATCCATTGGAATGAGGACCTCCTGCCCGCGGGCTTCGACTCCCACCGCAAGAAGGACGAGAAGGGCGCCCATGACCCTTTTTGTGATTGCAACAATCATAGCTTTACAAATTCTGTTTGTGTGAACGCAGTTGTTCGCGTGCCGTCGCACTGTAAAACCCCTGAGGGAAACGTACCAGTAAGTCCTCGAGAATTTCGGTGTAGCCCTGCTCCGTGAAGAGGTTCAATGTGCTGCTTTCGATGATCTTGAAATTAAGATTCATGTTGCTGATAGTTTTCCAGACTTCTTGGGTGTTTGACGATTGCGCAGCCTGAATCAATGCTAGATCAATGTCGGTCAATGCCTGTTGCTCGGCGGCCGGCTCTGCTTTCTGAGACTCCATCATTTCGAGCAATACCCTCGAGGGATCTGATTTGAGCCTGTTCGTCAGCAATATCCGTTCCCATAGCAGCTGTTCGGTAATGGCCGATCCTTGAGCAGTTCTGATGAAGTCGTCGATCAGGCTCAGGGCGTCGAGCGGATCCTCATACCTCATCGTCCTCGACAGAAGCATCAGTGCGTCGTCCACAAGCGGATGGCGTGCATGTTCGATGACGATCTGCCTGCTTAAATCTGCCGCGGTTTTCGCCTCATTTCTCATCCAGGCGTACATGGCCGAGCTCAACAGGTCGACCTGTGTCGTCGTTGAGTCCTTATTTCGGCCCTCCATGATCCAAAGCCTCAATTGAAGTGCATCATTGGCGTAGAGCGACGCGTTTTGGCGCTCAAGAGCCTTGAGCTGGATTCCCGCAAATTCGTAATCCTTGCTGTAGAAGTCGGTAAGGGCGAG
>CAYZWQ010000073.1:216-12868 GCA_964481355.1 uncultured Chitinophagales bacterium | reverse complement strand
CGGCGAAGGACCTTCTTCAGTCATTGTGCATTTTGAAGTGTCGGCGAAGGACCTTCTTCAGTCATTGTGCATTTTGAAGTGTCGGCGAAGGACCTTCTTCAGTCATTGTGCATTTTGAAGTGTCGGCGAAGGACCTTCTTCAGTCATTGTGCATTTTGAAGTGTCGGCGAAGGACCTTGTCATTGAGCATCAGACCCATCGCTTTGCTCAGGGTGACGATACGTTGCGCTGCGCGCAACGTATCGTCATTTCACCAACGTCATCTTTCCTACTGCCGTCATGCCTGCAAAGTTGACCTTATATATATACACACCGCTTGGCCAGGTGGAGGCGTCGAGGCTCACGCGCTGCTCGCCCGCCGGCAATAGCCCGAGGTTGGTCTGCTGCTTCTGCCTTCCCAGCAGGTCAAAGACGGTCACGCTCACGTCGCCACTCGACGGCAGACTGAACCTCACCGTCGTGGTCGGATTGAAGGGGTTAGGGTAGTTCCCGTACAGCAGGAACTGGTCGGGCACGTCGGCAAGGTCTGTGCCGAGGTTGGTGGGAACCTGGCCGGTGATGCGGTTCTCGGCGGACGGGTCGGCATCGCTGGTGAAGCCAAGCATCCGTATGGCCTGCTCACCCTCACCGCCGTCTTGCCCCGTGAGCACGAACATCATGGCCTTGCCCCGAACAGCAGTCAGATCGAACTGCACGCGGGTGGGCGCCTTGCCGTTCTCCTGCACCGAGAAGGTGAGCTTGGTGTCGCCCGCCAAGGTGGCATACTCGGTGGTGTCGCCGAGGGCGAAGTTGGAGACCATCTCGGTCACCGTTTCATACGGCACCGAATTGGTGAGCAGATCGATGCGGAACGGCTGGGTCCCCGTGGTGGCGTTCAGGAAGAGGTATTCGACGAGATCCTCGTTTTCGGCCTCGAAACGGGCGTTGTGGATCAGCCTGGACTGTATCGGCACGTCGTTGGCACCGCCCATCACCGCCAGAATGTACTTCCCGTTGGGCTTGAGCGTAGCCACGAGGGTGTCGATGGGGGTGAGATTTTCAACGTCAGGCCCCCTCGAGAGAATCATCGTGATGGCGATGTTGGCCGGTATCTGCCCTTTAATCGCTGTATAGGCAATGGGTGGGACCCCCTGGAAGAATGTCGGTGCCAGCGTGGCAAAAGAGGTCTTTAGTCGGATGCTCAAATCTTCGAGTGGCGTGAAGTTTGCCACTTGGACATCGGCGAATTGCGGCTGTGCATTGGTGGCCGGTACATGTGCGAGCACTGGCAGGAGTGCAGCTGTCGCCGCTGCGGCATAATGGCGGAGCATTTTGAGAATTCGCAGCATACGCAAAATGGGTCGAAGAGTGGAGTCAGTATGTGGGAATATCGGAGATCGGAAGGAATGGTGCAAGAAGAATGCCACCAGCCCCCGCTGAGCTAATGCCACCTCCCCGGCTAATTCCACCACCCCCGCCCCCTCCACCATTTCATAGTGGAGGGGTGACATTATTCAAAGGTAATCTGAGATCGACAATATGTACCTGATTTCGAACTGCCAATTAGATAAAGGCTTATCGATTGCCGTAATGCTAAGACTTTAAACATAGCAAATCAACGTGTCACCCCTCCACTGCGGTAGCGGTGGAGGGGGCGGGGGTGGTGGCATTTGCCGGGGGAGGTGTCATTTACTGCCCCAAGCTCACCGTAGGGTAGTCGGCCATCACGTATCGAACATTGGCGCGCTCGTCGATGTTGGTCACCTTGATGACGGACTTCTCGCCGTTCTGCTTGCTAGTAGTGGTAAGCTCCATCATCATGCCATAGGGGTACTCGTCGGGTATTCTACCCTGGAGCTGCTTGGAGTTGGCATTGGCGCCGAACATGCTGTGCCAGCCGATCTCGACCTCGCGGGTCACCCATATCTGCATAGTGGCACTCTCATCCTCGTACTCGTAGCCCTGGCAGCTGTAGCCGGCGATTGTGCGGGTGCCGATCCGCTTATAACCGTTCCAGGTTTCGGTTTCGTCCCAGTTGATGTCCTCGGCAGCAATGGAGTCCTGGATGGCCTCGAGTGCCTCGGTCCACTTGTACCCGATGCTCATCTTGGTGCCCTCCGAGTCCATGAGCATGAGCATCGACTCGTTCTTGAAGTCGTAGATGATGAACACGTCCGAGTTGCTCGAACGCATGTCGTCGCTGGTGATCTTGGTACCGGTGTAAGGGGCGTCCTCGCTCAGGTGCATAAGCATTTCGGCCTTACCGTCGGAGGATCCGTCGGCCTTGACAGACTCGATTTCCATGGTCACGACGGTGTCGAAGGAATATACATCCTCTTTGGCAACGTCGCCCAGTGTGAAAGGCAGCTTGCGCGGGGTGCCGTCGGGGTTGGTCTCCATCTCGCCGAAGATGGCGTCGAAGGAATTGTTGACCAGCTTGTCGGCCATTTGCTCGATTTTTTGGTCCACCTTCTCCTCGAGCTTGCGCTCAACGGCGCCCTGCGCCTTCTGCTGGAGGCGTTTGAGGACCTGGGCGGAGGCATCGATGGCGGTGAGGGATAAAAATGTGATTGCGATTATTGCAGATACAGTGGTTTTCATGAGCTTGTTCATTTTGCAGTTGAGTCAGGAAGTGCCGCAGGGCCTATCCGATGCGGCAACGTCTTCTAGTGCATGTAATAAACGAAAATTTGTGGAAAAATGGATCAATAACCACCACCCCCCCCCCCCCCGCTCTCCATGCTGAGTGTTTTGAGTCCATTTGAATTATGCCCCCCCCCTCTACTTGTAGAGGGGGGCCGGGGGGGAGTTAATCCCCCTCAACACCGCCTCCTCCCCATCGCTGAGCGTGACGCCGCGACGCGCCATCATGGCACGGGCGGTCTGCAGCGCCCGCTCGATCTCGAAGGACTCGATGCCCGCGTCGGTCACCCATCCGAAGTGGGGGATCCGCTTGGGCGAGAAGTCGTTGCTCACGAAGCTGCTGCTCACCCCGAACTGCGTGCCGCTGTTGAGCTTGCTGCCGATGGCGACCTTGCTGTGATCGCCGAAGATGGTACCGTAAAATCGCAGACCGGTGTCGACAGATTCTCCGGTGTGCCAGTCTTCGATCTTTATGGTGGTGTAGTTGTTCTTCAGGTTGCTGGTGTTGGCGTCTGCGCCTATGTTCACCCACTTCCCAACGACCGAATTGCCCAAATAACCGCCGTGGGCCTTGTTGGCATAGCCCTGGAAGACCACGTTCTGCAGCTCACCGCCCACCTTGCACAGCGGACCCACGGTCGTACCATGGTACACATGTGCACCCATGCGCACCGTCGAGCCCTTGCCAATGCTCACCGTGCCACGGATGAGTGCCCCCGCCTGGATGACGGCACCGTCGCCGATGTGAATGAGTCCCCCGTCGGGAATCAGCACCACGCCGGGCTCGATCGTTACGTTCTCACCGATGCGGATGCCATCGCGTTGGACCATCACCACACCGGGCCAATCCCGGTCAACGGCTGCGGTGGACATCAATGATATATCGTGCAGGGTTTGCTCCTCGTTGAGCGTGAAGACGTCCGACACGGTGCCGATCAGTTTACCCGATCGGCATTCCGAAACGGATAGGGATCCTATGTCGGCAAATCTGCTCAGTCGTAGTTGCGCGAGTTGTTCCCCCGACGGCCTGCATGCCAAAAGCACGCCGTCGCGCTGCAAGCCCTCTCCCATTTTCAGCTTCAACACATCGGCGACGCTCTCGTCATCAGGCAACCATCTCCCATTTATACCAATAATGTCGTTATTATTAATAATATTCGACATGTATAATGGTTTTATCTGTGGTCTCACATCGTAGTCGGCGGCGTTGACCTGCGTCATCATCCTCCATTTTTTGGCGATGCGATGGATGCCGCAACGGATGTCGGCGGCGGCCCGCATGGTCGTGATCGGATCGAGCCGATCGACGTGGGCATCGTCGAAGAAGAGCAGTTTTTTCATACTTTTTAAAAATCCTATACCCGTCAAGTATAGTAAAATAGAAATAATTCTTGTATCGTGGGCGTAACTATACGCCATGTGCATCCCATTTCGTTGTGTGAACGGTTGCGAGGGTCACCATGGTATTCACCTAACAGGTTTTATATGTGCGGTATTGTCGGCTATGTTGGTAACAGAGAGGCGGAGGGCATCCTCATCAAGGGACTCAAACGGCTGGAGTACCGTGGGTACGACTCGGCCGGCATATCCATTTTGAACAGTGATCTGAGCACCCTCAAATGCAAGGGCAAGGTCTCGAATTTGGAACGGATCGCCCAAATTGAGCATCCTGCAGGAGGCTTGGGAATCGGACACACCCGCTGGGCCACCCACGGCGAGCCCAACGACGTGAACGCCCACCCGCACGGGTCCGTCGACGGCAGCTTCACGTTGGTGCACAACGGCATCATCGAAAACTATGCCGCACTGAAGGCGGAGCTGAAGCGGAAGGGCTATGCGTTTCGAAGCGAGACCGACACAGAGGTGATCGCCCACTGGATCACCGAAGTGATGCACAGCACGGGCTCATCGTTCCCTGACGCACTGCCTCAGGCACTCGGTCAGCTTACGGGCACGTTCGGGCTCGCCATTGTTCACCGCGACTATCCCGACCGCCTGTTCGTGGCGCGGCGTGGCTCTCCCCTGCTCATCGGCGTTGGCGAGGGCGAACATTTCGTTGCCAGCGATCCGGCTCCGGTGGTGGAGTACACCAACAAGGTGGTCTATCTCGACGACGACGAAATCGCCGTGGTGCGCGCCGACGGCTATGTGGTGACCAATCTTCGGTCGGTCGAGCTCGACAAGAAGGTTCACGAGCTGGCCATGAACCTTGAGCAGATTGAAAAGAAGGGGTATCCGCACTTCATGCTCAAGGAGATCATCGAGCAGCCCGAATCGGTGTCCGACTGCCTGAGGGGACGCCTGAAGATGGATCCGGTGCACATCCAGCTCGGCGGCATCGAGTCGGTGATGGACCGCCTTGTGAACGCGAAGAGGCTGATCATTGCCGCGTGTGGCACAAGCTGGCATGCCGGGCTCGTGGGCGAGTATCTGTTTGAGCACCTGGCGAGAATCCCCGTCGAAGTGGAATATGCGAGCGAATTTCGTTATAAGGATCCGCTCATCACCCCCGACGACGTACTTCTGGTGATCAGCCAGAGTGGCGAGACGGCCGACACCCTGGCCGCTCTCCGAACCGCGCGCGAGAAGGGCGCCATGGTGTTGGGAGTTTGCAACGTGGTGGGGTCCACCATAGCCCGCGAGACCGATGCGGGCGTTTACACGCATGCAGGGCCGGAAATCGGCGTGGCGTCCACGAAAGCCTTCACGGCCCAGGTGTCGGTGCTCACCATGATGGCGTTGCGGTTGGGCCGCGAACGCGGTGTGCTCGACGCCGAGCGGTACGGTCAACTGGTTCGGGAGCTGGCACAGATCCCCGAGAAGATCCGCCAGATCACAGATGACGCTGACCGTGTCGAGGAGATTGCGCGACTGTTCAGCTATGCTCCGAACTTCCTGTACTTGGGGCGCAGCTTCAACTACCCCGTAGCCCTCGAGGGCGCACTCAAACTCAAGGAGATCTCCTATTTGCATGCCGAGGGATATCCTGCCGCCGAGATGAAGCATGGCCCGATTGCCCTTATCGACCAGTACATGCCTGTGATCGTGATCGCGGCCACCGACCACACCAACGACAAGATGATCAGCAACATCCAGGAGGTGAAGGCCCGCAAGGGGCGCATCATCGGGATTGGTCCGGCATCGAACCATGAGGTGGCCGAGCTGTCGGAGTTCTATATCCCGATTCCAGACACCGAAGATGCGCTGTCGCCGCTGCTTACCGTGATTCCCTTGCAGTTACTGTCGTACCATGTTGCCGTGAACCGCGGCAACAACGTCGACCAGCCTCGAAATTTGGCGAAGAGTGTGACGGTGGAGTGAAGGCATTAACTCTCCCCCGGCCCCTTCAGCGTAGGACAGATAACTCTCCCCCGGCCCCTCTCTGCAAGCAGAGAGGGGAGACATATTTTGTGGTTTTTTCATTTTTGGACGTAAGGATTTGCTTCGGTGTGGATCTTATAGGTACACACCTGAATCAATCTATCATATATGAAAAATGGCCATGGTATTCGAGATAATGCACGAGAACTGCGACGCAAAATGACAGTTGCGGAGAGCAGGCTCTGGGATAGGCTCAGAAGGAAGCAACTTGGTGGGTTTAAATTCTACAGGCAGCATCCGATCATAAATGAGGTCACGGTGCGAGGTCACGCACTGTTGTACTATGCCGATTTTTACTGCTCTGCAGCAAAGCTAGTTGTTGAACTAGACGGCTCGAGCCATATCGGTCGAGAAGAATACGACTATGTTAGGGATATGAGGTTACTTGAGCGTGGAATTGTGACACTACGGTTTTTGAACTCCGCAACCGATCCAAATAATATCGATGATACACTCGCGTGTATTCTTACTGCAATAGAAGATCGGCTAACTCCCCCATGACCCATCTATTAGAAGATACGGGCGACACATTTAATAGCTTGTCTCCCCTCTCTGCTTGCAGAGAGGGGCCGGGGGAGAGTTATCTGTCCAACGCTGACGGGGCCGGGGGAGAGTTATCTGTCCAACGCTGACGGGGCCAGGGGAGAGTTATTTGTCCTACGCTGACGGTGCAGGGCGAGAGTCAGCCTTCCTTCGTCTTTCGTCCTACGTCCATCTGCTAGCTCATCAGCTCCGCCCATGGCCTGCCGTCCTTCATCGTGTTGACCACCACTTTGGCCACGCCGAGCATCGGTATCGACAAAATCATCCCGATGGCACCCCACAGAAATCCGCCTACCACAAGCGCCACCATGGCCGCCAAAGGGTTCACGCTCACCTTGTCGCCGATGATCTTGGGTGTGATCACGTTGCCCTCGAGCGTCTGAACGATGATGAACAGCACTATCACACCTATTGGGTAAAACAGACTGTCGGTCATCAGAAACGCGATGAGGAGCGGTGGAACGGCTCCGATGAGCACTCCGATATAGGGGATGACGGCCAACAATGCGGCTAAAATCCCGAAAAAGACCGCATAAGGGATTCCCAATATCAGAAGTCCCGTCACATTGAGGATAGCCATAATGGTGATGACCAACGCCAGTCCTACGACGTAGTTCTGCACGACGCCCTGGGCCTTTTCCATCATGTCGTCCACCTGATCCCTCTCGTCGGGTTTGTGCATCGCAATCAGGAACCCGCTGAAACGCTCTCGGTACAGAATCATGAAGAAGACGTAGACGGGGATCAGCGCCAAATAAGCTAACAGGTTGGCAGTGGCGTTCATGGTCACCTGGATAAAAGTGCCACTGCTGCTGAGCAGACGCTCGAGGCCCTGCTGCAGATATGCGGCTTGGTCGGTGGTGTCGATGCCGAGGCGCTGATCGAGGAACAGCACCAGACCTTGGTACCAGGCAACGAATTTTTCCGTGATTTCCGGCAGATCAGTGGCAATGGCCACCCCCTGTTTGTACATCACAAATCCAAAGAGCGGCACCAACAGAACCACAAAGAGCATGATGATGAGAATGGCCAACATGCGCGGGAACTTCCACCGCTCCAAACGGGTGACAATCGGGTTGAAGATGATGGCCAGAAAGGCGGCCACCACCAATGGCATCAGGATCGGCTTGCCCGTGGTCAGCACCAGGTAACCGAAGACGATGGCGACTAATGTGGCGGCAAGGCGGAGCAACTTCGAGGACTGAGGGGTGAGGATTGAGGACTGAAGTGAGGAATGAGGAATAAAGAGGGGTGAGGAAAGGAATAGGAGGCTAGATGCAAATTGGATAAAAAATGGGAGGAAAGCAAAATGGGCGCTTATAGTCTAATGTCTCATGTCCAAAGTCTAATGTTTCAATACTAGATGCTCGATGCTCATTCTACCACCAACCTTGCTCCCTCCTCAAAGTCATACAATGTTGATTGACGCAGCCGATAGTATGCGGTCCAGTAGTTGCGCAGGGTCTGAATATAGTTCTGTCGGGCTGCATCTTTCTCGTTCTGGGCGATAAACAGGTTGGTGATGTCGATCCGGCCGATGCGGTACCGGTTGGATGCGACCTCAAAGCGCCGCTGGGCGATGGTGTCGGACCTTGCCGCGAGTTCGACCTGGCTCTGAAGCTGCAAAAAGCGCTGCACTTGGTACGATATGTCCTGCTCGAACCGTCGCACATCAAGGTCGATGCGCTCGTCGACTTGGCGCTTGCTGGATTCAGCCGACCGCACGTCGGCTTTATGGCGGCCCCATTGCACCAAGGGCACCGAAAATCCAAGACTGATGTTCTGCTGCTCAAGCGGATTCGAAAACACATCGCCAAACTCGGTCGACGTCTGGTTGAGTCCAAACCCTGCCCTGAGAGTTGCCGAAAGCGAATTGGTGGTCTTGGCTTGGGCCAGGCTTCTGTCAGCCTCTAGGCGTTGCAACCTCCAGTCTAGCATCGTGCTGCGGTTTCGAAGCGCCTCGCTCACTGCTAGGCTGGGGTTGACCGACACATTCGGAATGCGATCTGGAGGGATGATGTCAATCACTTCGTCCTTGGGCTGGTTGAGCTCGATCTTAAGTTGCTCGAGAGCCCTATCGTACTCCAGCTTGGCATTTTCGAGGCTGATACGTGCATTCATAAGCTGCAGCTCGCTCTGTAGCAGGTCGTTCTCGCCGATACGCCCCACCTCGAGACGCCCCTTCGATATCAGGAAGAGTGTGTCGTTAACTGCCACATTGTATTTGGCATTATCGAGATTCATCTTGGCTATGTAGGCATCGAAAAAGGAATTGGCAATGTCGACCGAAATGTTCTCCATGGTTTCTAAAAAACGCGTCCGGGCCAAATCGAACCGGACCGGCTCGATGCGCCGGGTCCAGATAATGGGGTTATACTGGAACAAGGGTTGATTAAGCCTCAAAATGAGCGGCGTGCTTTGCCAAATGCTTCTCTCGCCATTCAAGTCGACGTAACGGTTTATTCCCGACACGATACTGAGATTTCCGCCGGTAAAAGGAAGTTGCTGTGTCAGCGACAGATTGGCGTTGTAGTTAAGGTCCTCCTGTCGGAAGAACACTTGGCTGCCGTCGCCCACCCGTACGCTGCTGATGGCCGACACAAAACCGGGCGCATCACCCGACAGGCTCAGGATGGGCAACTGCTGCGCCTTAAACGATTCGTACCGCCAGTAGTCCACGTCTAGGCCGTAACGGGCGATCTTCGCCGCCGGACTCTCCGTGCGGGCAATGTTTACGACCTGTTCCAAGGTCAGTGAACGCGGTTGGGCGTGACAGAGCAACGGAGAGAGCGAGAGCAAGAGCAGAAACGGGAAGCGAGATGCAAGAAGTGAGATACGAGAGGAGAGACCCCATAGGGGTAGATACGGACTTTGTCGGGATGACAGTCGCGTTATTATTTTGTAAAGACCTAACCCGAAGGCGACTACCCTATCCCTTCTCCTCTCCTCAATCGTGATACATATTCCTTTTCTTAACTTCATTCCTCAGTCCTCATTCCTCAATCCTCTTCAGAACATTATTCATAACGAAGCGAAGTCGCCGGGTCCTGCATCGCCGCCTTGCGTGCCGGGAATATTCCGAATATCAATCCTACGGTGATGGCTACCGTGAACGATATCACTACCGACCATACGGAGACAATCGTAACGATGCCGGTTGTCTGCTCAATGAGGTAGCTGAAACCGACACCCAGGATGATACCGATAATGCCTCCATTGATGCTAATAGCCACTGCCTCGCTCAAAAACTGCAAGACTATGTCCTTTTGTGTGGCGCCAAGCGACATACGAACGCCAATTTCGCGGATGCGCTCCATAACCGATGCCAACATGATGTTCATGATCCCAATGCCCCCCACAATGAGCGATATGGATGCGATGGCCGCAAGCACGATGTTGAATATGTCCTTTGTGCGTTGCTCCTGCTTTAAGAGGAGCTCAGGAACCACAATCTCATAGTCAACGACTTGGTTGTGCCTGCGCTCGAGCATGCGGCTCATTACCTCGGCTACTGTAGGCATCAGCTGGGTGTCAGTCACTCGGACCACCATGCGATCTATTTGATGGTAGTTGGGGTCGACGGGCGTGTTGCGTCGTCCTCCGCTCATCATCGCTATTCCTCCACCTATCATCATCATTCCGCCTTGCACGCGGTCGGGTGTAAACTTGCCTCGATTTTTGTAGCGTATGAGGGCTGTCGTTATCGGTGTATAGATATCGAGGTTGTAGTCACGAATACCAAGGTGTTGGATATTGTCGGCCGTGATGGCAACACGATCTAACACACCCACGACGGTGAACCAGACATCGCCACATTTGATCTGCTTACCGATAGGGTCCTCTTTAGGAAAGAATCTGGTCTTCACCGCGTTGCCAATAATGGCGACCGGCAGCGATGATTCGTGATGTTGACCCGTGAAACCAGAGCCCATTGCCACCTTAAATCCGCTCGTCTCCAAGAAATGCTCACCTACTCCCACAATGCGTCCACTGCGACGGAAGCCGGACCGTGTAACCATCGTTTCATATACGACCTCGGGGGATACCATCTCAACACCGGGGATCAGCTCCTTGATGCTGCGTGCATCGTCGAGGGTTAATCCCGGCGAGTACCGCTGGTTCGTTTTTCCCTGGCCTTGTTGCGTCTCATCTTCATCGGAATCGTCAGCCACAAGACCCTGCTTTTGCTCTATGACAGGGCGGACAATAATATTGTTAGCACCCAATAGTTTCATCTGCTCAAGAATCTCAACCTGTGCGCCACGTCCGATAGCAAGCATTGCAATCACGGAGGCAACTCCGAAGATGATACCCAACGAGGTGAGGATGGCCCTGAGTTTATTCTGCCCTATAGCCTCGACGGCTATCTGAGCATTGTACGACAATTTTTTTAGCATACTTTGGGCCTTTATCGATTGCTTTGAACCGAGGCTACAACTGCTTCAAGACCCACAAATTTCAGTCCAGTCGTATCGGCCGGCATCGAAAGGAAGATGGAATCGTCGAGCGAAAGTCCTCGTTTGATTTCAGCTTCGTTGTCGTTGATCATCCCAACCTCAACTTGTTGGCGAATAACTCCCGATCCGACCTTCTTAAATACGTAATTAAGGCTGTCGCGAGCGTGAATAGCCTCGAGTGGTACAGATAGAGCACTTTCGATGATTGCCGCAATGATTTGGTTGCTGGTGGTCATGGCGGGACGCAGTGTAGTGTCTCTATCGGAGACCTCAAGTATGACCTCAAAGACCTTGGAGTCGGAGTTGGGCCTGGTTTCGCCAATGTTTGCAACCTGTGTAACAACGCCGTTTAGGGACTTGTCGGATACGGCGTCGAGGCTGATCTTGGCCTGCTGACCCGGTTTGATCTTCTGGATGTCCACCTCATTGACATAGGTGATCGACTCCATGACGTTCAGGTTCGGCAGAGTGCCAACCACTGGGTCCCACATATTCACATTTGAGCCGACAGACACCTTTTGTCCACCAAACATCCGGTGGTAAACCAGCATGCCCGTTTTGGGGGCAGTGACCGTAAACTCGGCCATGATGCGTTGGAACATGTCCATCTTCTGCTTTTCCTTGGTGAGATCGGCTCCCACCTCGCTCATCTTGGCTTCGGCTTGAAGCACCTTCGTGTCGTAGTTCTTAATGGCCTGGTCGAGATTGCGTTCAGCTCTCTGGTAGTCGATTTCGGCCTGACGTTGAATCGATGGTGCCTCGTAGGCGGCCTGCTCTAATGCCAATTTCCGTTCCTCCATAACATATCGGAGGTTGATGAGCTCGTCGCGTGCATTGCTCAACGTTAGGGTACAATCGAGCTGCGCCTGCACATACATCGATTCCGACTTCTGAATTGCGAGTTGTGCTTCTCGGATTTTGCCATCCACCACCGAGCGATCCAGTTCGGCTACGAAGTCACCTTCGTCGACGACAGTCCCTTCCGGGATGATACGAGTCACCTTGGTGTCCCATATACCAGCCTCACGCGCTGATGACGGCCCATAAATTTTGGTCGATTCTTTTGCACGGAGTTCACCGGTGGTCGTAACACTGACAACAAACTCTCCCAATCGCGGTTGCACGACGATGTCGACCTGAGTTGTTGTCGCCGAGGGTAAAAAGTACCAGATGGCCAGCAAGCCGAGCACACCCGCTGCTAGGATTCTCCAGCGATGTTGTTTCATGATAGCGAAGTGTTATTGATCGCAATTAGGACGATAAAGCGAGCCTTAAAGTTGCACGACTACCCGATCGTGATTCATAAAATCCATAAAATGGAAAGAGTTTAGGATACGAAGATTATAGTAAAATGACAACCTGCCTCTCCAACCTGCCTCTCCCCGGGCTTAGGCTAATGCCACCTCCCCCGTCCCCTCCACCACTATCGCAGTGGAGGGGTGAATCGTTGATCAGTAACTTTCTGATTATTGACTAATCGGTTACAGTACGTTTTGCATGAGCAAATTGCTTTCGATTAGAACGATGAGTCTGTCAGCGAGAATCAAGTATAAAGATTGTCACCCCTCCACTATGAAATGGTGGAGGGGAAGGGGTAGGTGGCATTGGCCTGGCCCGGGGGTGAGGTGGGTTGTTCTGGGTTACAAACA
>CAYZWQ010000073.1:0-206 GCA_964481355.1 uncultured Chitinophagales bacterium | reverse complement strand
GAGCTGATGTTCAGCTAACCTTAGAGGCTTACGGTGAACTCAACACGGCGGTTCATGGCACGGCCTTCGGCTGTGCTGTTGGACGCTGCTGGACGGGCTTCGCCGAATGCCTGGCTGGTGATGCGCGACTCGCCGATACCGTTCGATACCAGGTAGTTCTTCACGGCCTCACCACGACGGCCGGAAAGGGTCGTGTTGTAAGCATC
>CAYZWQ010000072.1:0-12915 GCA_964481355.1 uncultured Chitinophagales bacterium | reverse complement strand
AGCCCGAGCGCATGGGCGTGATCGCCGGCGACCTGCAGGACGCCGAATCGATGACTGCTGAGGAGTCCCCTACCGACGTGTCGGCCGAACTCAGCAAGCATTTCAGGGGGATGAGGATGTGGCTTCCACTTAAAATCCACGGAGTGGCACCCTTCCGCGACGCGTTGGACGAAAAGCTGCTGCTCACTCGCTACCTTTGGGACAAAATCCGAGAAATGGGCTTCGAAACAGGTCCGTATCCCGACCTCACCATCGTCATTTTCAGATATTCCAGAGCCGGCGTTGACACAGAAACACTGAATCGGCGGATATTTGAAGACATCCGTGAAGATGGCCGGATCTTCCTGTCGTCCACCAACCTCGACGGTGTTTTTTACCTGCGGGTGGCCATCCTGTCGTTTCGCACACACAAAAGGCATGTCGACCTTTTGTTGGAGCTGCTTAAAAACTCGCTGCGGAGGCATCTTCCCAATGCAGGCAAGATGTGAAAATGACGGAACCTGCGTATCTTTCGACAACTGTTCAACTTCTATCTTAATTCTCATGTCGAAGACTACCTTCAATACCGACGACGCATTTCTGTTTGAATCCCTCCTGAGCGAAGACGACCGCATGGTCATGGAGACGGCCCGCGACTACGCGCAGTCTAGGCTCGAGCCGCGCGCCCTCGAAGGGAACCAACACGAAATCTTCGACATGGAGATCGGCCGCGAGATGGGTGAGCTTGGCCTTTTGGGAGCCACCATCGACCCTAAATACGGCGGAGCTGGCGTTTCGAAGACCGCCTACGGTCTAATCGCCCGTGAAGTCGAGCGCGTCGATTCGGGCTACCGTTCGTTCATGTCGGTGCAAAGCTCACTCGTGATGCATCCCATCAACAAATTCGGCACCGAAGAGCAGAAGCAGCGCTTTCTGCCCCGCCTTGCCACCGGCGAGATCATCGGCTGCTTCGGCCTTACCGAGCCCGACCACGGCTCCGACCCCGGATCGATGGTCACAACGGCGACCAAAGTCGACGGTGGATGGATCGTCAGTGGCGCCAAGGCTTGGATCACCAATTCGCCCATCGCCGATGTGGCCGTTGTCTGGGCCAAGACCAAGAAATCGACCACCGAAGCGGACGGTACCATCCGTGGATTCCTCCTCGAGAAGGGCATGAAGGGCTTCAGCGCCCCTAAAACCCTCAACAAGATGTCGCTGCGCGCGTCGAGCACGGGCGAGCTGATCTTTGAGGATGTATTCGTGCCCGATGAGAATGCTTTACCCGATATCAAAGGACTAAAGGGCCCATTCGAGTGTCTCAATAACGCGCGCTACGGAATCGCTTGGGGAGTGGTCGGCGCCGCCGAGAACTGCTACCACCGGGCCCGCCGCTATGTGGGCGAGCGCAAACAGTTCGGCCAGCCTCTGTCGGCCAACCAACTCATTCAGACCAAGCTGGCCAACATGCTCACCGAAATCACCAGCATGCAAATGTTGGCTTGGCGTCTCGGGCAGCTGTTCGACGAGGGCAACATCCACCCGAGCATGATATCGCTGGCAAAGCGCAACAACGCCGGCAAAGCCCTCGAAATAGCCCGTGTATCGCGCGACATGCACGGCGGCAACGGCATCACCGGCGAATACCGGGTAATCCATCACATGGTGAACCTGGAGTCGGTGAACACCTACGAGGGGACCTACGACATCCACGGCCTCATCCTCGGCCGTGAAATCACCGGAATTCAGTCGTTCGTAGCAAAAGGCAATTAGCAATCATTAGCAATTATTAGCAGTGACTATCAGTTATTGGCAGTCACTGTGGCTAAAATGGTGGCTTATGATTCCACACGATAGATGCAGAATAACTGATAATCATTGATAGTCACTGCTAATAATTGCTAATGATTGTTTCAGTCTAGTCTCGGGTTCACGATGTTGCTGAATTTAGAACCGAAGGTGAACGAAAGTCCGAACGAAAGGCCGTAATCGTAGGATGTGGCCTGTTGACGCTCACCCAGAAGCCGTTCCGTGTCGGTGATGTCGTCGGCTGGCAGTGAGATTTGGTCGTTGATGAGGTCGTACCGTGCCGACACATAAAACGACAACCCCCGAGTGATCCGGATGTTGGCGTACGGATTGAAGGAAAAACGGTACAGATCGAAATCGTGCAGATAATTGGACGCTGAAAAGCGTATGTCAATTTGTCCCCAGGGTTGGTCGTATCGCAACCTAGATGAAAGCACTTGCCGTGCGACGACTTCGTCATCCTTCAGATAGATGGTGATCCTGTCATAATCCCGGTAGGAAGGCGTAATCCGATATTGCAGCAAGAGTCTGCGCTCCTGAAATTCACGGTAGGGGAAAAAGCTGTACTCGACGGCAGGAGAGGCCTCCAGGTTCAACTTGATGTTACCGGTCTGGGTGCCGCTCACCCTCGAGAAGACACCGACCGAGAAGTGGTCGCCCAAGCTGTGGGCCAGAAAGCCGCTAGCATCCCACGAGTCCCGGTTCGCTTTTCGGGTGCCACTCGACAGCTCGATACTCGTGCGGTCGATCTCCACGTCCGCATCGAGTTCAATCTTCCAGAGGTCCGTAATCCGTTCGGCACGTAATCCGCCCTCCAGCTCGTAGTTGAATTCCGACTCCTCCCCGTCGAAGGAGGCCCCAAGGTCGATATCAAAGGTCCAGCTGTTCCAAGGGTCGTCCACCGGCACACTGGCCCCGATCGACTGTGGTTCGATCAAGTGCCGCACGTCTAATTCGCCGAAAACTTCCGTTCCGGCCATGAAGGGCAAAAGTCCGATTCGGACATGCCTCACCAGACCGGCACGACGCTCGTCAGGCGTGTCCAAGTTCGATGAGAAGTACACCAAGGTGTCGCGCCGCATCGAAAACGGCGGGATGCCCCTAAAATCGAGCACGAACTCACGGCCGCTTCCGGTGCCATAGTCGGTGATGCGCAGATAGATGTCAGCGTCGGCCTGGTCGCGCACATAGTTCACAAAGGTCACATTCGACCGTACATAATCGTAGGTGCAGCTGTTGCAGTCCAGATACACATTGGGTGCCGGACGCATCCCTTGAGCTCTTATCTCGGGAGCGGAAGCCAGCATCAGTGCATGGCATGACCAGAGTACGGCGAACATGAATTTCAAATAGGGAAGCATTCGGGGATCTGTATGGCCTTGAGTTTCAGTTGGATGATACACATTCCAACGAAAACAGTTAAGCCCGTTAACAGATTATTGCAAGGTTTAACACGTGCATCAACGAATCACCGCTCGTGATTGTTAGTGATTGTTAGTGATTGTTCACCCTCTCCCTCACATTAACGTCATTCCCCCTGCTCCGGTTGCGCGTCATCATCTCGGCCAGCAGGCCGGTGGTGAAGAGCTGAACGCCCAAAACGACCATGAAGATGGCGAGGATAAAGACCGGCCTGCCGGAAAGGTACTCGTCGAAGAATACACGCATGATGACCAAATAGGTCGTAATCAAAGCTCCAACGATGAAAAACAGCGTCCCCAGTCCGCCAAAAAAGTGCATCGGGCGCTGCAGGTATTTGTTGATGAACACGATGCTCACCAAATCGAGGAATCCGTTTATAAACCTTGACAGCCCAAATTTGGTCTTGCCGTGCTTGCGGGGATGATGGGTGACCACCTGCTCGCCAATGCGCCGGTATCCCTGCCAGTGAGCCAGTAGGGGCACATACCGGTGCATCTCGCCGTACACGTTCACATCCTTTACTACATCGCGCCGATACGCCTTCAGGCCGCAGTTGAAATCATGGAGGGGTATCCCGGAGACCCAGCGCGTGACGGCGTTGAAAAACCGTGACGGGATCGTCTTGGTGATGGGGTCGTACCGAACTTTCTTCCACCCGCTCACCAAGTCGAGGCCCTCTTCAAGACGGGCTACAAGCCCGGGGATCTCGGCCGGATCGTCCTGCAGGTCGGCGTCCATCGTGACGACGTACTCGCCGCGGGCGTGGTCGAATCCCGTTTGCAAAGCAGCGCTTTTGCCGTAATTTCGGCGGAGCCGTATTCCGTGAACATTCGCATCCGTTGCGGCCAGCATTGAAATTACATCCCAGGAACCGTCGGTTGATCCATCGTCGATGAACCAGATCTCGTATCCAAAGCCGGATGGAACATGGGCGACGATGCGCTCGTGCAGCTCGCGGAGGCTGTCTTCCTCGTTCAAAAGCGGAACCACGATCGAAATCAATTGTCCAGACATAGTTTCAGCTAGCGATAGAAAATTGTACCTTGCCAAGATACATAAAAGTGCCTCAACCCCAATCCTGACGATGAAAAAGCTTTATTACAGTATCGGAGAAGTAAGCCAGATCTGCGATATCGAGGCCCATGTGCTCCGGTACTGGGAAACGATCTTCGATAACCTGAAGCCATCAAAGAACAGAGCCGGCAAGCGGATGTACACCGAGGCCGACATCAAGACGATCATGGAGTTGAAGGTTCTGATCAAGGACGAAAAATACAGCACTGCCGGTGCCAAGAAGGCGCTCGACACGCGCGACAGGGCCGTGGACGAGGCCCCAACGGCAACACTCCCACTTGCAGTGACACGAGATCTGCGCGAAGTGAAGATCTTTTTGGAGTCCCTGCTGAAGCGCATCTGACCGAAGGATGAGCGACGTCAACCCTATTCCACTTTTCCCGCTGCCGTTGGTGCTCTTCCCCGGCGAGAACATCCCGCTTCACATATTTGAGCCGAGGTACAAGGAAATGATCGCCGAGTGCATTCGGGACGGACATCCGTTCGGAATCGTATGTTACTTGAACGGCAAAGTCACATCGGTGGGTTGTTCGTGCGAAATCGCCCAAATCAGCAAAAAATATGAAGACGGTCGCTACGACATCATCGGCCACGGTGTCGACCGGTTTCTGATCCACGGGTTCGACACCAAGAGAAGCTTTCTCCAGGGGAGCGTCAGCTACTTCCACGACATGGTTGACGAGCAGCATTCCGCATCCATCGAAATCATGCTCGGCCAAATTGCCCCCCTTTTCAACGAAATCATGAGCCTGGCCAAGGAGGAAGTGGCCATGCATCCCGTCGAGACGCCAACGCGATCGTTTGCCTTCGCGCATTATGTGGGTTTTGAGCTGTCGCAAAAGCAAAACTTGCTGGAAATTAAGTCGGAATACGAGCGATTGGTCTTCATCAAGCACCATCTTGAGCACGTCCTGCCAAAACTGAGGGCATTTGAAGAGACGCGGACAAAAATTCGCAGCAATGGCCACTTCAGGGAATTCCCACCCATCCAATTCAAAACGGACTGATACCATGTTCATCAACAAAGCCGACTGGGGCCCATTCAGGCTGTACTCGATAGAAACCGGACGATTCAGACTCGACGGCGGCGCCATGTTCGGCGTCGTGCCAAAGACGCTGTGGTCGAAACGCGTTCCCGCCGACGAGAACAACCGAATCCCCATGGTGATGCGCTGCCTCCTTGTGGAATCCACGGCCACTGGGCGCCGATACCTTATCGACACGGGAACGGGCCCAAAATTCGATGCCAAGATGAGGGGAATCTACGAATACGACGACTCGGAATTCTCGATGGACCAGTCGTTGGCTGCGCATGGGTTCACGGCCGACGACATCACCGACATCATTTTCACCCACCTTCACTTTGACCACTGTGGAGGCGCCAGCGAGTGGGCCGCAGACGGTGTGACATCCGTGCCCAAATTCAGGAACGCCACCTACTGGGTAAACCGGCGCCACTGGGAGACGGCCACCAATCCGAACGCAAGGGAAAAGGCCAGTTTCCTGCGCGAAAACTTGGCACCGTTGAACGATGCAGAAAGACTTCGCCTTGTCGATGACGGCTATAAATGGGAGCCGGGACTGTCGACACTCAACATGGACGGGCATACGATGGGAATGCAGCTTCCCTATGTCGACTCAGGCAACGCAAGGATGGTCTACTGCGCAGACCTGATTCCCATGGCCGCCCATGTGCCCCTTCCCTGGGTGATGGCCTACGACATGAACCCGACTCAGACGCTGCTCGAGAAGCAGGATTTTCTCGACGATGCAGCCAGCAGAGGCTGGTTCTTGTTCATCGAGCACGACGAGTTTCACCAGATCGTGACCGTAAAGGGCGAGCGTGGCCGCTATGAGATCGACCGCGACCTTCGATTGAACAATATGTGACCGCTGATTTGTAAAACCGCTGATCTTTTCGATCTAATTGATCATGAGATGAGATAAGCCGACGGCAGTTATGCAGATGATCAATCTATACTGTTCTTGAATGGTCTACACTGTAGTAGACATCTTATATTTCTGATCAAATGATCTTATAATCTTAAAAGATCCGCGGTCAATGATCGGCGGTCGCGTTCACTTCTCTACGTGTTCAGCCTTGAGGGTCGTGTTGACCGTCTCATGCTCTTTGTCGTAGATCGTGTAGACAACCGCTGCCAGAAAAAGGATAGCTATAAAAATGGCAATGAACGGATTCACCGGGAATTCATTTTTTGAGCTCATGAGCCAGGGAAAGCTTTAAGTTATGGATGATAAATGCATCGATCGCGTCTGGCCAGTGCTCATGAACTGCAGCAACGGGTCTGGCGTGGTCTGTCGCGAAATCTAAATGTGGGGCGATTCAAAGTCAATAGAGGACGAATTATTGAAAATGTAAAATGTGGCACCTCCCCCAAGAAATGGCGTTGAACGCGCATGATTGTGCCGTTTTTATATGTGTTTGGAAGCGCAGTGATCACAGGCGCAACTAATGGATTATTAAAATAACTGTCGTTATATGGATGCGATGCATTGTTTTTTATAATTAAAAATTTTTAACAATAAATTTTTTTTTCAGATATTGTCAGCGCAGGCGCCTGCGCCCACGCGCATTTAACCTAGCGTGTGGAATCCCTATCCATAATTACCTATTCAATGAAATTAAACGTTCTAAAACGCCTGACTCTCCCAATAGTGGCGGTCATGGCGCTATTCTCAACGACAGGGTGCGAGAACCCTTCGTCAACGCAACCAGACGAACAGTTCGACATAGCCGTCCAGTCATCGCCGTTTCCGAACAACGGCAATGGAGCTGCCGGCGAGAAGATTCCCGGTCAGTACATCATCACCTTCAAGCAGTCGGTATCAAATCCGAAGGCAGTTGCCCAAGGCCTTGCTAACGCGCACGGTGGGGATGTCCTATACACCTACACGACGGCCATAAAGGGATTCACCCTGCGCGTGCCAGAGCAGGCGGCCGAAAAGGTTGTGGCAGCGCTGCAGAACAACCCAAACATCGAGCGGATTGAACAGGATGGGGTAGTCACGAAGATCTCGACGCAATCTCCGGCCACATGGGGCCTCGACCGCATCGACCAGCGAGGCAGCGCCCTCAACAACACCTACACCTACACGGAAGACGGAACGGGTGTGAGTGTCTACGTGGTCGACACAGGGATTTTGTACGGACACGTCGATTTTGGTGGACGTGCTGTCTTCGGTTATGACGCGATCGGCGGCTTGGCCAACCCGGGCTCGGATTGCGACGGACACGGCACCCACGTGGCCGGGACCGTCGGCGGTGCAACATGGGGCGTCGCCAAGAATGCGACCCTGGTAGCCGTACGAGTGCTCGACTGTAGCGGTTCCGGTTCGTGGTCTGGCGTTCTGGCTGGCGTGGACTGGATCACCCAGAACGGATCCACGCCGGGGGTGGTGAACATGTCGCTGGGCGGATCCGGATCAAACAGCACCCTTGAGAATGCAATTACCAACTCGATCAACGCCGGCTTCACCTATGCCATCGCGGCCGGTAACAGCAATGCCGACGCCTGCAACTACACACCCGCACGCACGCCGGCGGCAATCACGGTCGGATCGACCACAAGCAGTGACGCCCGCTCCTCGTTTTCGAACTTCGGAAGCTGTGTGGATGTGTTTGCACCAGGGTCGAGCATCGTTTCCACATATTACACATCGACTACAGCGACGGCCACTTTGAGCGGCACTTCTATGGCATCGCCGCATGTTGCCGGTGTGGCTGCATTGTACCTGCAGGCCAACCCAAGCGCCACACCTGCCGATGTCAGAAATGCAATTGTGGGCGGAGCAACACAGGGTGTGGTAACAGGGTCCAATTCGGCAAACAACCACCTGTTGTACTCGCTGATTTCCGGAACTCCCCCTCCCCCTCCGCCTCCGCCAGACGAAACGGCACCGGCTATCGATGCTTTCACGGTCAGCAACTTGTCGGGCGGCCGTTGGACCCAGGCGCAAGTGAGCTGGAGCGTTTCCGATGATAGGGCGTTGGCATCGGTTCGCGTCGATCTGATGAATGGAAGTTCTGTGGTTGCAACCTCAACCACGACGGTAGGCGGCACGACTGCTTCGGGCTCGACCACTACGCCGCGTACACGCAACAGCGCCGATTCTGTACGTCTCACGGTGACCGATGCGGCCGGAAACGTCACATCTGCCACTAAGTCGATCAACGACAACGGCGGAGGCGGCGGCGAACCGCCCCCACCACCTCCACCGCCTCCCGGCGACGACCCGATCACCCTGAGCGCCACCGGATTCAAAGTGAAGGGCTTCTGGTCGGCTTCGTTGACGTGGAGCGGAGCCACATCGTCCCAGGTAAACGTCAAAAGGAATGGCACCACGGTTGCCACGGTATCCAACTCCGGATCCTACACCTACAACACGAGCACCAAGGGCAGCGGATCGATGACCCTCCAAGTGTGTGAAGCGGGCACCACGACGTGCTCCAATGTGGTGACGGTCGTCTACTAATCAGACGTATTGAAACGAAAGCCCCTCCAGTTCGGTCTGGAGGGGCTTTTTTGTTTTTGTAGGTACCATTGTTGGTACCATTGCCCGAGTTAAACAAAATACCCCTTGCAACACATTAGGTTACAAGGGGTAAATGTACCAGTGAAGGGACTCGAACCCTTACTCCCGAGGGAACACGATTTTGAGTCGTGCGCGTCTACCAGTTCCGCCACACTGGCGTGCAGGGATTGCAAATATACGAAGCGGATTGCTCAAGTAAAGCGGTAATTTGCTCCAGATGGTCAGATTCTTGACGATATTTTACAAAAAAGAGTTCAGAGGCGATTGCCGATGACACTCGGTATGATTAGGTTTCCGTGTTATCAACATCACACGTTCCAACATCATAACCCGACACACATGATACGATCTGCCGCAATTTGGTTTCGGCCGCTAGCGCTGGCCGCGCTGTTTCTTTTCGGTGGCAACGCCTTTGCACAGGACACCTACCAAACTCCTCCGCAGGCTTTGGCAAATTTGGTCAACAATCCCGGCACACCCGGTGTGAGCTTCACTCGAGACGGGAAGTCGATGATCCTGCTTCAGCGGTCAGACAGCCCCACGATCGAGGACTTGGCACAGGAGGAGCTCCGTTTGGCCGGTGTACGTTTCAATCCCGCCAGCCACTCCCCAAGCCGATCTGGCTATACCATCGGCATGACCATCAAGGACATTGCCACCGGTGCTGAGAAGCCAGTGTCGGGCATCCCTGCGAATGCAAAAATGACCAGCATGACATGGACCACCGACGGCACGATGATGGCTTTCCTCAACATGACCGATACGGGCAACGAAGTTTGGCTGTTTGACCTCAACGATGCATCAGTGCGCAAACTGACCGATGCCGTTGTAAGCAACGTCTATGGTCCCGGATTGGGATGGATGCCCGACGACAAGACCCTGATGGTGAGTCTTATCGCCAACAAGGGTCCACGTCCGGCCAAGCCCCGCGCACCCAGTGGTCCCATCATCCAGGAAAATATGGGCGATGTGAATGCTGTCAGAACTTTCCAGGACATGCTCCAAAACCCCTATGACGAGCAGCTGTTTGAGCACTTCTTCACCACACAGCCTGCTTTCGTGAGCTTGGACGGTAAAATCACCCCGTTCGGTGATCCGGCGATCTATGCCAACATCAATGTTTCGCCCGATGGCAAGTACATGCTTTCGACGGTGGTGAACAAGCCGTACTCCTATTTGGTGGGAGTAGGTGGATTCGAGCGCACAGTGAGCATACACGATGCTCAGGGCAAGCGTGTCAAGAAGTTCGCCGATCTGCCATCTAGCGAAAAAACCCCAACGGGTCGCGGCGCCACATCAGCGGGCAAACGCAGCATCAACTGGCGCGGAGACATGCCCTCCACCCTGATCTGGGTTGAGGCGCTCGACGGCGGAGACCCGAAAGCCGTCGTGTCGCACCGCGACGAAGTCTTCACCTTGGATGCCCCATTCAACGGCCAGCCGAAATCGTTCGCGAAGCTCGAGCTTCGCTACGGCGGGATCACCTGGGGACGTCCAGATCTAGCCTTGATGAGTGAGGGTTGGGCAGAGTCGAGAATCACCCGCACGTGGGTGGTCAATCCCTCAAACCCGACGGAGCGTCGCCTGTTGATGGAGCGTTCCACCCAGGATGCCTACAACAATCCGGGATCGCCAAGAATGGTCCGAAACGCCTTCGGCAACATGGTACTTCAATTCACACCCGACGGAAATGGGATTTACATGAGCGGCCAAGGCGCATCGCCTCAAGGCAACCGTCCGTTTTTGGACGAAATGAACCTTACCACGGGCGAAACCAAGCGCCTGTGGCAGTCGCAGCCACCATTCTATGAGACATTGTCGCAGATGGTGGACGACAGGCCCGACAAATTGATCATCAGCCGCGAGTCGAATGACCTCCCGCCCAACTATTATATCGTGGACATAGCGAGCGGCAACCTCACCCAGATCACGGACTTCCCGCATCCTACCCCCGAATTTGCCAACGTGAGCAAGGAGTTCATCAAATACAAGCGCTCCGACGGCATAGACATGACCGGTACGCTGTACTTGCCGGAAGGGTATGACAAAGAGGAGGACGGTCCGCTGCCGATGCTGATGTGGGCTTATCCACGCGAATTCCGCAGTGCCGACGAGGCGGGCCAAGTGACGGGATCACCGTACACGTTTACACGCGTAAGCGCAAACTCCGCCCTGCCCTACGTGTTGGCCGGCTATGCCGTTCTCGACAACGCCTCCATGCCAATTGTCGGGACCGACGAAATTGAGCCAAACGACGTCTTCATCGAGCAGCTGGTGCTGAACGCGGAGGCAGCCGTCAACGAAATGGTGGACATGGGCGTTGCAGACCGCGAGCGCATCGCCGTGGGTGGGCACAGCTACGGAGCCTTCATGACGGCCCACCTGCTGGCGCACACCGACCTGTTCCGTGCAGGCATCGCCCGAAGCGGCGCCTACAACCGCTCACTCACTCCGTTCGGATTCCAATCGGAACCACGCACCTACTGGGAAGACACCGACCTATACGTGAAAATGTCGCCGTTCACCTACGCCGACAAGATCAAGGAACCCATCTTGATGATCCACGGCACTGCCGACAACAACTCCGGCACCTTCCCGATCCAAAGCGAGCGTATGTACGCGGCCCTGAAAGGCCACGGAGCAACAGCCCGTCTGGTCATGTTGCCAGAGGAGAGCCACGGTTATGCCGCCAAAGAGTCCATCTTGCACATGATGTGGGAAACCGTGACCTGGTTGGATAAATACGTCAAAAACGCGCCTCCCCGCGATCCGGAGCTGCGCAGAATCCCAACCAAGGAAAGCGGCGGCGAACGATAGCAGTCGCTCTGTCGTACATTTTTGAGACTGAAGGCGACAGGCATCCCTGCCAAATTGGGATGTCTGTCGCCTTCAGCGTATTACAGAAACCTCGTCGCCGACACGTACCGTGCCCTTGGTGATGGGAAGGTAGTATGCACCAAAACATACCTTATTGCCATCCTTTCGGTATGTTGAAAGCGTTCTGAGGGGCTCGGGTCCAGCCTCGCCTGTCTGCTGGTCGATGGTGGTTACCGTGCAACGACCACATTTTTTCGCGAATTGCAGCATTTGATCGCCGATGCGAATGTACTGCCAGCTGTCCTCGGCATAGGGAGTGGTACCGTCAATCACCAAATTCGGCCGAAAACGGTCCATTGGGACAGGGCGGTCCAACCGCCGGTTCAAGTCGTCGAGCGAGTCCTTCGTAATGACCAGTACGGGACATGAATCACCGAAATGCATTTTCGAGGAATAGGCCGTGTCCCCGATGCGGACATTTCTGCTGTATTGGGGGCCTATGCCCACCAAGCGTGTTTTCTGCCCGAGAGCATGGCTGAACCAGATTGCCGCCATTTCGCCCATATCGGCAGCGACGACATCGTCGTCCCATATGCGAACCGGGATGTCGTTGGCCTCCATCGATGGTTCAATCACCAAGTCTTCCATGCCGTCGAATGAGGCTATCGTGAATCCGTCCTCCCTTTGGATATGGATACGGCACATGGCATGATGCTTCCTTTGTGAGAGAAAGACGCCCTCCTCGTCCACAACCATGAACCTGCGATCGCCCTTCAGGCCGAATTCATCCAATTCGGCGCTTTCCAGGTTGATTCCTCCACACCCCTTTATGGGATATATGCAGAGCTCAGAGACAATCATTGACGTATGAGTAAATTCCGAAAGAAGAGCGCGTAAATTATGCAAATGATTCAAATATGCAAGTCACTATATGTTTCATTGTTATTTGGAGTTGCAGAGTTTGATCACGGTCAATTTCATTCCCTGAAAGAAAAAAAGTCGGACACTTTACACTCCTTGTGCCGATGGCGTCGTCTTTTAAAAAATAGTTCAAATTTTTTGAGCTCGCATCTTGCATTGACCATGCGCCGTTAGTATAATGTGCGAGCCGACCAGAAGCACGTCCTGCAAGAGAGTCCCCATTCGCCCGCGGAGGAGTAGGTAAGGTCGGTTTTCTATCATCACCTACACCTAACCTTGTTTACAATGAGAACGAATCATCTCGCGGGATTCCTATGCCTGCTTACCGTTGCTGTTCTT
>CAYZWQ010000071.1:0-13012 GCA_964481355.1 uncultured Chitinophagales bacterium | reverse complement strand
CTCGCTGGGAGAAAACTTCATGGCCTTCAACACCTTCATGTTCAACTACTTCCCGCTGTTCAATAAGTTCAGGGCTCCGGAGACGTGGTTGGTTGTGGCCGGTTTCTGTTTCCCTGTCGTGGCGGTGGCCGGCTTGGATTACCTGGCGAGAAAAGCTGGAGACATTCATAAGTCGGACTGGCTGCCGGCAGTTATTCCGGTTGCCGTATTGGCCATCGTCTTCGCCTTGGGGAGCGGATCCATACTATCGTTCGAGAAACCGGGGCAGGCAGACCAGTTCATCGAGCAGCTGGCCGCCGCAAACCAGCTGAGCCCAAGTGACCCAAGGTTGCAGCGGCAGGTAACAGAATTCATTGAGACCAACTTGAAGCCCGAGCGACGCGCCATGGCCGAGGAGGACGGACTCAGGTTTCTGATCATCGTGACGCTGTCGATTGCCGTGATTATCGGTCTCGCTTTCCGGAAGTTGAGTGCCGGACCGGCCACCTTGATACTTGTCCTGATTACAGGGTACGATGTCATCACCGTCGGCCAGCGGTACAGCAACGACAACAGCCTCGTCCCAAAGGATTTCGACGCCCAACGCACCATTGAGCAGACGCGCCGGCCTGTCGACACATGGCTGGCCAACAACGTGAAATCGGACGAGCCATGGTCTTACCGCGTGTTTCCCCTGAGCGACAACCCGTTCAACAACGCGCTTCCTTCGTACTTCTATCCGTCGTTGGGTGGTTACAGTGGTGCACGCATGGCCATCTACGACGATATCATGTCGAGGTCGATCTTCGTCGGCGACTATGGGCTGAACATCGCCCTGTTGAACATGCTGAACACGAAGTATGTTACGTATGCGCCAGGTCTTGAGCTTCCCGGCTTCAACCCTGTGCACGAAAGTGACGACGTCGTTGTATACGAGAACACGAACGTGCTTCCCAAGGCTTGGTTTGTCGACCGTGCAGATGTCGTCTTGACCAAGGACAACTCGCTTGCCCGCATCAATGAATTCACGTTTAACCCAGCCCGCGAGGCCGTGGTTGAATCCGAGCGTCTGCTGCCTGAGCTCACCGCCGACAGCACCGCAGCTGCGCGAGTGACCTCCTACAGCGCACGACAGATCGACGTGCAGGTGAGCAGAAGCACGGGAAGTGGCTTGCTCGTCCTCGGAGAGCTCTACTACCCGAAGGGGTGGATTGCCACGATCAACGGCGAGCCAACCGATATTTTCAAGACCAATTTTGCGCTCCGTAGTGTGATCGTGCCCGAAGGCGTCCATACCGTATCGTTCCGGTTCGAGCCGGGTTCTCACACATCCGGCACGACGATAGCCTGGATAGGACACCTTGCTTGGCTGCTCATGGGCGGTATGGCTCTGTTGGTCCATCTTCGCACGCAGCGCAAGCCGGAGTGATCGGCGGCGATCCGTCCATGTCGCGCAAGGTTCTCATCATTACGTACTACTGGCCGCCCGGAGGCGGATCGGGAGTGCAGCGCTGGCTGAAGTTCAGCAAATACCTTCGTGAATTCGGGTGGGAACCGGTTATCTACACGCCCGAGAATCCCGAGATGGCCGCTGTCGACCCCAGCCTCGAAAAAGACATCCCAAATGGTGTCACCGTTCTGAAGACACCGATTCTCGAACCCTATGGCTTCTATAAAGCGCTGACAGGACGCAAGGAATCGCTCGGTGCAGGCTTTGTGAGCGAGACGGGCACCGTTGGACCCCTCGAAAAAGTGTCGCGGTGGATACGGGGAAACTTCTTCATCCCGGACGCCCGCAGGTTCTGGATACGCCCATCGGTGAGCTATCTTTGCACATGGCTAGAAGTCAACAACATCGATGCCATCGTCAGCACGGGTCCACCGCACTCCATGCATCTGATTGCTGCTGGCGTCAAGCAACGGACGGGGCTGCCATGGCTGGCCGATTTTCGTGATCCATGGACTAACATCGACTTTTATGACGAACTACGGCTGGGCAAACGTGCCAACCGCAAACACCACGCTTTGGAGGCGACAATGGTTCGCGGCGCCGACCGTGTGACCGTGGTGAGCCCGACGATGGAGCGAGAGTTTCGAGATGCCCACCACCGCGACATTATCACGCTCACAAACGGGTTCGACGAGGATGACATCTTAACCGGGCACACGCTTCCCGCCGACGATTCACGCTTCGGAATTGCCCACATCGGCACCATGAATCCAAGCCGAAACCCACTGGGGCTGTGGGAGGCCCTGTCTGGGATTGTCCGAGACGGTATCCCGCCAAGCAACGACATCAACATACGCCTGATCGGAAGGGTCGACCATTCCATAAAGAGCGCCATTGACGATTTCGGCCTTCAAAATGTAACCGACTATGTGGATTACGTGCCGCACGATGAGGTGATGGCTTGGCAACAGGGCGCATCCGTGCTATTACTGCTCCTCAACCAGTCAAAAAATGCCCATGGAATCCTTCCAGGCAAGTTTTTCGAGTATATGGCCACCGGCAGGCCGATTCTTTGCCTTGGACCATCCGACAGCGACGCAGCTAAAATCCTGAGGGAAACCGGCTCAGGTGTGTGCCTTGAATACAATGACGTTGAAGGCATCCGGGCTTGGGTTCTTGATCAGATTGCACGGCATCCGGTCCGGACATTAAGATCCCAGAGCATCGAACGATTCAACCGACGCTCACTCACTTCCGCGCTTGCCGGCATCCTCGACGAGATGGCCAAGTAGTTCCCTGAGCGCATTGAGCCTTCGCGTTGTCGGGAACCTATCTGAAATGTTGCTTCGGACTTGTTCCGCCGAAATGGACCTGTCATTCATGGCTGCCCTGATCAGATCAGCCAGCAACACCGGATCCTTGCGATCCAAGATGTGGCCGGTCTTTCCGATGATGTACGGGATCGCCGCCACATTGGAACCGATGGGGACACATCCGCAGAGCATAGCCTCGCACAGGGCGTTCGGAAATCCTTCCATCAGCGACAGTTGCAGGTAAAACCGGTGCTGGTTCAGCAACTGAACGAGTCCAGCTCGGTCGGTCACGGGATGAAGCTTCACATTGGGACTCACATGCAGCAGCCAGGGATTATCCGGATTGGCTCCGACAAGCGTGAAAGTAGCTTCAGGTGTTTGTCTGGCTACCTCAAGGATCAAGTCGACACCCTTGCGCATAAATATGGCCTCGGAGTCGATTCCTGCAATCACAGTGATGAAACTGTTACCAGGCCGCGGCAAATCCAACATGGGCCATTCGTCGGCCTCGTAACCGTAGTGGACAACCGTGCACGGCGTCGTAACATCAGGGCAAAAATGCCGGTACCCTTGCCGCGGTGCACCGACCTGATCGTACGTGTACGCCACATCGATGAGCGAGGAGTCGACGGGAGCCAAATTGCTGGCCATGCGGTAGGACCACCGAGTGAACTGCCCCATGACCGCACGGTTGAAGTTGCCGTAGCGGATCGCAGGAAACTTGGCACCGTCGGTGCCCGCAATGATCACCAGCGAGGGCAGGCTGAAGAGTTTGGTCCACAGAGCGGGCAAGAACGACACGTATCCCGCTATGTGGGTCACAGTGGCAACCGCATTCGAACCCTGCCTAAGGAGAAACCATTTCTGCCTGATGAACGCCAGCGGCAGCAGAAACTTCTTTCGGACGTCGAAATGGTGCTCCACAACCTCAAAATATTCTGACAACATCTCAATGTCGCGCCCGATGAACGTACTCCTCTTTGCGTAGAAATAAAGAATCTTCGGCTTGATCACAGACATGTCATCCCCTTAGTCCTCGCAATCTCAGCCGTTGGATCACACGCACCCAGTAGGGCTTCAATTTTGGCACCGGTATCGAGTCATGCTTCTTGAACAGGATGGCCTGATAGTCGGCCGGAAGTCTGAAGAGCGAGTAGGATTCGAAATGCTCCAACGACAAGCCTGCCGATTCGGCGCTGTGGACCAATGCTGCCGCCGATAGTGACAGATCGATGATCTGCAGCTTTTCGGGTTCGTGTTCTCTGATGTAGTCCTGGTATTTGGGGTGCGGTATGTGCACGAAGACGAAACCGCCGGGTCTGAGTGCACTCGATATGGCACTGAGTACCTTTCTGTGCATGTCGGGAGGGATGTGTTCGAGCACGTCCGGGAACACCACCCAGTCGAATGTTTTTTGAAACGTGGCGTCCATCATGTCGTTGACCTCCAATTCCACATTTCTGAATGATGCGAGCCTTTCCCGTGCTATGCGTATGTTCTCGGGGCTGATGTCGACCGCCGTGATCGTACCGCTGCCGACATGCTCGGCCATCAACTGGGTAAGCTGACCGACGCCGCAACCGACCTCCAATACCGAATCGCTCGTCTTGAAGCCGAAATCTTTCATCCATTTCAAGATGCTGGCATGACGGTCGTTGATGCCCGATTTTTTCTGGTACTGCGAAAAGCGGTCGTAAAACGCGCTGACGTTTTCGGTATCGTAACGTGAATCACTCATGGACAACAAGATACGGTGCATGGCCGTATATTGTCTTTTATTTGATCCATCCAATTTGGAAACGACGTTTTGGGCATCGTAATTCGACAGAGCTTCTGGAACACGTTGGTCTCGTACACAGGCGTCGTTCTTGGTGCCGTCAATGTGATCTGGCTATTTCCGGTGGTGCTTGGCGACACCCAGTTCGGCGTTACGCGCCTGCTGCTTTCGGCCTCCCTGATCGCCGCCCAGGTAGCCCAGTTGGGTATGGGGAACGTCACATTTCGTTTTTTCCCCAAGTTCCAGGATCTGCCATCGAGCCACCGGGGCTTCCTTAGGGTATTGTTGTTGGTGCCGTTCGTGGGGTATCTGATCTATCTGGCACTGTTTTTCGCATTTCGGGAGTCGTTTGCGTCGCTGTTTGCTCAAAATGCGCCCTTGTTCGTCCGTTACGACCTGTTTCTGATTCCCCTGGTCGGATTCACGCTGTATTTCAACGTGTTCGACGCCTGGTTGCGGTCGGTGTACCGTACCGTGTCGGGTTCCTTTCTGAAAGATGTCGTCCTTCGGCTGCTCCAGATGATGGCAATAGGTCTCTATTGGATGGGGCTGATCGACTTTCACGGATTTGTGATCGCTTTCACGGCCGTTCATGGCATAGTGCTCGTCCTCGTCGTGTATTGGACATGGCGTACAGGGGAGCTGAAACTGGGCCATCCGTACCGGCCACCGTCAGCCGATGTGAACACCGACATGCGTTCCTATGCCGGATATGCGATACTTGGCGGCATTTCGGCCATCGCCATCGCGAACCTCGACCTTCTGATGGTAGGCGCATTTCTCGGTGAGGCTAATGCCGGGTATTATGCCATCGCCTTTTTCATCGGCACCTTCATCGCCATACCCGAGCGCAGCATCTCGAAGATCAGTTATCCTGTCATCGCCCAGGCGTTTCAAAACGACGACAGGAACCTCATCGCTTCGATGTACACCAAGACGTCGCTGAATCAGGTCGTGATCGGGCTTCTCATCTTCGTGGGCATCTGGGCCAATGTGCACAACGCCGTCGAACTGCTGCCCAGCGGGTTCCAAGTGGCCAAGAATGTGATGATCATCATCAGCGCCGCCAAACTGATCGACATGGCCACCGGTGCCAACAGCATCATCTTGCTGAATTCGCCTTGGTACCGGTTCGACCTCGGCCTAAATGTGATCCTCGTAATTCTCACTGTTGTATCCAATCTGCTGCTGATACCGATATTGGGGATCGATGGTGCGGCATGGGCCTCATTCATCACCATCGCGGTGTACAACTTCATAAAATTGGCCTACATAAAGAAAAAATTGGGCATCCAGCCGTTTTCATCAGCCATTGTGAAGGTCATTGTGGCCGGCGCGGTTGCCTTCGGTGTCTCAGCCGCCCTGCCTGTGATGACCTCCGTTCTTCTTGACCTTCTGGTTCGCTCGGCGGCGATAACAGCCGTATACGGTGCGATCATTCTGTTGTGGAGGGTTTCGGAAGATGTCGACACATTGTGGAAATCCGTGCTTGGCAGGCTGAGATGATTGGTATATTGGAACTAGAACCGATATTATCACAATATGGCAACATCAGATAGTTATATCCATCCAACCGCCCTGGTTGATGAACCGGTAACCATCGGCAAAGGCACAAAAATCTGGCACTGGGTGCATGTCATGGCTGGGGCCGTGATCGGTGAATATTGCGTGCTTGGCCAAAATGTATTCGTCGGAGGCAAGGCGGTCTTGGGAAACAATGTGCGGGTGCAGAACAACGTATCGATCTACGACAGCGTCATCCTCGAGGATGACGTATTCTGTGGCCCTAGCATGGTGTTCACCAATGTGATCAACCCCCGCAGCCATGTGAACCGAAAGGACGAATACATGGAGACGCGCGTGGGCAGGGGTGCCTCTATAGGCGCAAATGCCACCATCGTCTGTGGCAACCCGATCGGAGCCTATGCCTTTGTGGGTGCAGGCTCGGTGGTCACTAAGCCTGTGCCTGCGTTCGCGATGGTGGTCGGAGTGCCGGCTCGCCAAATTGGATGGGTCTCGAAGGCGGGCCACCGTCTGGTGTTCGACGAGGGCGGAAATGCAACATGCCCCGAAACCGGAGAGCAGTACACGATGGTGAACGGCAGCGTGCAACCGGCCTCGTGATCGGAACCCACAACACACCATTTAACACACACAGCGATATGATTCCTCTACTCGATTTGGACGCTCAGTACAAAGGCATCCGGAAGTCGATCCGAAAGGCCATCGACTCGGTGCTTGACTCGCAGCAGTTTATCATGGGCGACCCTGTGCGCGACTTTGAGGAAGAGGTCCGCACCTACATCGGTGCGAAACACGCCATCGCGTGTGCTTCGGGCAGCGACGCGCTCTTGCTTTCGCTCATGGCGTTGGACTGCGGGCCCAACGACCTCGTGCTCACGACGCCGTATTCATTCTTTGCGACCGGCGGCGCCGTTGCGCGGTTGGGCGCCACCCCCGTCTTCCTGGACATAGACCCGTCCGACTATAACATCGACCCCAATCAGGTTGAAGATTTCCTGACCAAGAAGCATCCGTTGGCAAAAAGGCTTTGGACTCGCGGCAAGAAGGTCCGCTCGATGATCCCCGTTCACCTGTACGGACAAGCAGCCCGCATGACCGACCTGATGTCGATCGCCGAGAAGCATGGGGTAACGGTGATCGAAGATGCCGCCCAAGCCATCGGTGCGACCGTCGAGGGCAGGCAGGTAGGAACCGTGGGCACCTTTGGATGCTTCAGTTTCTTTCCGAGCAAGAATTTGGGATGCTACGGAGACGGTGGTCTCGTGACCGTAAACGATGACGATCTAGCCGAAAAGGTGCGCATTTTGCGCCTGCATGGCAGCAAACCGAAATATCATCACAAGTTGGTGGGTATCAACAGCCGTCTCGACACCATGCAGGCGGCTATTCTCAGGGTAAAACTGCCCTTGCTAGACGATTGGACCGAAGCCCGACGCAGCGTGGCGCATCGGTACAACAAGATGTTCAGTGATGCCGGAGTCGCCATCAGTTGGGAAGATTTGGGCTGTGGCGGAAATTGCGCACACATGGGCGGGGATGCTTGCACCTTGAGCCAGCAGAGAAATATGATCGTGATTCCTGCCGAAACCACAGGATCGGTCGCACACAACGGCAGGCACATCTACCACCAGTACGTGATTCGCACCAGCCGTCGCGCAGAGGTGATCAAAGCCCTGAACGAGGCTGAGATCGGCAATGCGATCTACTATCCCATTTCGCTGCATGAGCAGGAGTGCTTTGCCAACCTCGGCTATGTGCGAGACGATTGCCCTGCATCGCACTGTGCATCACAGCAAACGCTGGCACTTCCGATTTACCCCGAGCTGAAGAGGAAACAGCAGCAGCGGGTGGTCGACACGATCGTCGAAGTGCTTCGAGGGTGAGTTTCATGGACGTGGAGGTCTCCCAAGCCGGTACAGAGCACTACGACGAGTGGGACGCTTTCGTGGCATCCCACCCGCATGGTACCGTGTACCACAGCTCGACCTGGCTGCTAGCTGGAGCCCAGCCAAACACCGGCCTTGTCATGGCCCGCGACCCGAACGGCACCCCCCTTGGAGGCTTCGCCTACGCGGTGAACACCCGTGGACGACTTCGCCGTATCCTCAAGCCTGCACTGACGGCGCGTTTCGGACCCCTTGCTGCATCGCATCTGACGCATGCCGAGAAAAGCATCGTCTACAAGGCGATTCTCAATGCCCTGCCAGCCCACGACCTCATCGGTCTGGCCAGCACCGACCAGCACGACGCTCAGCTGCTCAAGGCCGTGCTTGGGGCAACAGAACGACGTTTCCGGACCAATATCAAGATACTTCCCTCCACACCCGACGAGCTGCTGGCAAGCTACCAGAACAACATCCGCCGCAACATCCGCGGCGCTCTCGGCGAAGGTGCCCGTTATGTCGAGAACGCCGATCCCGACATGGCCTACGACTTGTTCACCGACGCCTACAAAACGAGGGGTGATGCACCCAAATTCACGAGGGAATATCTAAAGAGCGTGGTCTCCCACCTGTCGTTGTTCGGAAACGTCGCCATCCCTGGAGTTGATGACAAAAACGGCATCCTTGTGGCCGCCTTGCTGCTCTTCTACGACGAAAAACGCGCCTTTTACGTCGTGTCGGGCACCGACCGAAGCGCCCTGAACGGGCAAGCCGGCGCCTTGTTGGTTCACTTTGCCCTGCGCTTTGCCCAAGACCGCAACTTGCTGTTCGACTTCAACGGATCGAGCATCGCCGGCATCAACGAGTTTTTCGGGAAGTTCAACCCAGATCCCGCCGAGGTGGTGCATCTGCGCTGCGCACGCACCCTAGCGGGTCGGATGGCCCTGCTGTACGAATCGCTGACTGGCCGACCGGTAATCTGATTCACGGTCAAGCTTGAGAATTCGCCCCTTCTGAGCGGTGGAATCCCTATCTTTAGGCAAAAATTTTACCCTATCGCATGGCACAGTTTACGACACATACGGGGATGGTGGACATCCTTCCCGGCGAATCAGAAAAATGGATCTATTTGGAAGGCTTGGTGCGCGAGGTTGCGCGGAGGTTCCATTTTCGGGAGATCCGCACTCCGATCATGGAACCTACTGAGATGATCGCCAGGGGTGTGGGTCAGCTCACCGACATCGTGTCGAAGGAGATGTTCGCCTTCGACCGCGGCGACGACCATTATGTGCTGCGTCCCGAGGGCACGGCCTCGGTGTGCCGCGCCTACATCCAGCATCGCCTCGACCAGCGCGGCGGAGCCCAGCGTCTGTTTTACATCGGACCCATGTTCCGCGCCGAGCGTCCGCAAAAGGGTCGCCAACGGCAGTTCCACCAGTTTGGGGCCGAGATTCTGGGCAGTGCCGACCCCCTGGCAGACGCCGAGGTGATCGCGTTCATGACCGAAGTGTACCGTATGGCCGGCATTTCGAATACCACCCTGCGCATCAACTCGGTGGGTGACCCCGAAAGCCGTCAATCGTACAAAGAGGCGCTCATCGCGTATTTTAGGCCACTCGAGGCGCAGCTCAGCGAGGTTTCGCGCGCACGCCTGCAGAACAACCCGATGCGCATCCTCGACTCGAAGGAGCCTGAAGATCAAGCGTTGGTGGCTGATGCGCCCAGCATCATCGACTACCTTAATGAGGACTGCCGCGACCACTACGGCAAGGTGAAGGGTCACCTCGAGGCCCTCGGCATCCCCTATGTCGAAGACCACCGGCTGGTTCGTGGGCTCGACTACTACACGAAGACGGCGTTTGAGCTCACAAGCACCGACTTGGGGTCGCAGGACGCCCTCGGTGGCGGCGGCAGGTACGACCTGCTCGTCGAGGAGCTGGGTGGCCAGCCGACACCGGCGGTCGGGTTTGCATCGGGCATGGAACGGTTCATGATCGCCTGTGAGGCTCTGGGAATTGGCTTGGGCAACGAACCGGCGACAGATGTGTACATCGCCTGCCACGGCGACAATGCCCGTCAATGGGCGGTCAAGGCAGCCCAGGAGCTGCGAAATGCCGGGGTGAGCACTCTTTACGACACCAGCGGAAGATCCGTGAAAGCCCAAATGAAAGAGGCCAACCGAGAGGGTGCAACATGGACCATTGTGGTCGGCGACAGCGAGCTGGAGAAGGGCGAATTCGTGCTCCGCAACATGCAGGCCAGCGAAGAGGTATCTTTGCCCTTCCCTTCCATCCTCACCTACGTCCTCAGTTCTGTGCCTCAAGCCTAATTTCAGTCCCCAATCCTCAATCCTCAGTCCTGAAATAAAAAAGCCCCAAGGAATACCTTGGGGCTTTTTTGTTCGCGTCTCTCTTAGGGACGATCAGAACGTGACGGTCACACCTCCAACGGCAAAGAGCCCGATGTCAGGTGTTCCCGCAAACTGAGGCTTCTTGTTGTTGGTCAGGTTGTTGACCACGAACGAACCACGGATTGAATTCGTGAACTGGTAGCCCAGGTTCACGTCCAGGCTGTAGTAGCTGTCGAGCGAATCGTAGGTGTCGGTCGCTGCGTTGTACGTCGTGTAGATGCCCGATTGGATCGGAAATCCGTCGATGTAACGGAATTTGACGCCACCGTCGAAACCTTTTTGGTTGTCGTAGCGCATGCCCAGGGCAAACTTGTTCTGGGGTGCGTTCAGGAAGACGTTGAAGTCCGGGTTGTCGTCCAGCTCGAGCCATTTATCTTTGCTGACGTACGAGTAGTTGCCCGAAAGCGTCACCTTCTGGTTGAGGAGGTACTCAAAGTTGAGATCCATCCCGTAGTAATTGATTTCGCCGAAGTTACGGTAGGTGAGCATCACGGCGTTGCGCTCGAACGCCTCATTCGGGGTCACTACACCAAGGGGGATTCGGGCGAGATTTTGCGTGAGGTTCGATGCGACGGCTTGTGCATTCGCAAGAGGCAGTCGTGCCACATTGACAAGATATGTGGTCAGATATGTGGCAAGCTGCACCGGCTCTAGGTTGACCGTCGGGGTCTCGACGATGAGCGGACCGACGAAGTTCTCGGCACGGGTGTTGTACACATCGACGGCCACCAGAAGACGGTCGTTGAAGATTCCCTTATAGCCCACCTCAAAGGTGTTGTACGTGGTTGGGTCGAGCGCGCTGATGTCGGTCACGTCAGACACTGGCAGGCCTGTGAGCGGGTTGAGCATTCTGACGCCGACACTTGGCAAACCACTTGTGCCGGGTGCAGGAGCTTGCAAAAGTGCAGGTGCGAGAGCTGCGGTTTGAGGATTTGCGGCCAAACCCGCAGCAGCCAGCTGGCGAATCGCCTGCCAGTGGAAGGCGTCGATATTCGAGGTGTTGAGCATCATGTTCGCACCGACAGCGGCAGGCAGCACGTTCGACTGCCAGAGCGGTGCGCCGTTGGCACCCCGGGCAAAGGTGAAGCCGGTCTTGGGCACGCCCTGTGCGCGGACGTCGAGCACGTTCTTGCCACCGTTATAACCGGGATAGACGGGTACCGTGGCACCCAAAATGTCGAGGAACAAGCCGTTCGAGCTTGGCGTGGAGAACGACTGGTTGTAGGTGACGCGGAAGTTATGGTTCTCGACGGGGCGGAACACGAGGGCCGCGCGTGGCGAAAACTGCGGATCATCGAGCACTTCGTGCTTGTCGGCCCTGAACGAGAACAGAAGATCCACGTTACGGGTCGGGCTGTACTTGGTCTGGAGATAACCGCCAACCTCGTAGAAACCGTCAGTGTCTTCGTTTCTGCCGTTGATGGTCCCCTCCGTAACCGGATTGGTCATGATGTAGTCGCCACCGTAAAGGAAGTTGAATCTTCTGAAGTCAGTGCTGTGCTGCAGCTGGGCGACAAACTGGGTCGACTTGTCGATGATCCCCAAACCAGTCGGCACAATGTAGGTGTCGTTCGAGTTCGAGGTGTTCAAGAACGCCTGCGCAAACAGATTCTTGTACGTGATGCGACCCTGGTAATAGGCATACGTCCAGTTGACGGCCTGGCCGGTTCCAAGACCCGTAAGGTCGATGTTGCTCGACCTGTTCAAGCCCGTGTTGAAGACGATGTCGAGGTCTTCGGACGGATTGATGTCGATGCGGGCATCGAAACCTAGTTTCTCGATGTCGTAATCACGGACGCCAATCCTGCGTCCAATCTCAGAGTTGGGGTCGCCGCCCCCTGCCAGAAACTCGTTTCTAGCCTGGATCTCATCCAGTAGGTAGGGGTTGTCGTCGGCAAGCTTGAATTCCTCGGCCGACAGGTAGGAGCCCGACAGCTTGATTCCGATCTTGTTGTTGAAGTTGTGGGCGGTCCTGAACTGGCCGCGCAACATGCCTTGGTTGCCGCCATAGACCCCGATGGAGGTACCCGAGTGTACAAGCGGAGATTTGGTCAGGATGTTAACGACGCCGGAGTTCGCGTTGGGGCCGTACAGCGCCGCTCCCGGACCCAGCACAACTTCGATGCTTTCGATGTCCTCGTTCACCAAGGGGATGAAGTGCATCAGGTTGGCGCGCAACGACGGCACCGTTGCGATTCTGTTGTCGGTCATCAGAAGCAGCGAACCGGAGAAGATGTTGTTGAAACCACGGGCCACCACGGTCGACGAAGCCACGCCCTGCTGAGCCACGTCGATACCCGCGGCACCCTTGATGAAGTCGGCCGACGAGGTCGTCGTGATGTTCTTGATCTGCTGGGCGGTGATCACCTGGATCGATGAGGGCGACTCGGTCACTTTCTCCTTGATCTTCGAGGCCGAAACAACCACCGGATTCAAGCTCATGCCGGGCGAGAGCGCAATGTTGAGCTCCGTGACCTGGCCATTCTCAATCACGATGTCGGTAATGCGCTGGTCGGTGAAACCGACATAGCTGATACGTGCGAAATAGACACCAGCCAGAAGTCCTGTGATTTCGAACTGCCCGTTGACATTTGTCACAGTGCCCTTCGAAACCGATGCATCTGTAGACGACACAAGAATATTCGCACCGATGAGGGTCTCACCGTTGCTGGCGTC
>CAYZWQ010000070.1:0-13084 GCA_964481355.1 uncultured Chitinophagales bacterium | reverse complement strand
AAATACCCAGTTAACGATCTGGAGCCTACACGAAAGATGTTCCTCAACATGAAGTCGAACGCCTACAACCCCGAAAAAGAGATTTTCGCAGCATTTTATATGAGCTTGAACGCTATCAAACTCTTCCGAAAGGATGGGGAAATGATTGGAGAGTACATGTTAGATGGGTTTAGCTTTGACGCAGTAAACCCAGAAGAGGCCATGAATTATACCTATAGGTACATCCAAGATTCTAGCAAAGATCACATCTATACGCTGGGGGTGTACGGCAACGCTGCAGATCTGTATGAGCCGAAGGCCGATTACGACACGGAATCCATCTTTGAGGTTTGGGATTGGGGGGGCAACTCGTTGCGACGGTACCAGTTCGATCGATTCATCCACGCGTTTGTCGTGTCTGAAAAGCACGGTCGCATCTATGGCTACTCCTATTCCGATCCAACCAAGATATTCGAATACGAGCTGCCTTCCAAGTAGGTTACAAACCGCCGTCGTGCAGGATGGCCTGACCGGTTGTGAACGCGGCGTCTTCCGAAAGCAGCCAGGCGGCCAACGATGCGAGTTCTTTGGCCTTGCCCATGCGTCCGACGGGGATCTGCTCCTCAATGCGGCTGCGCGCAACCGCGACATCTACGCCCTGCTGTTTTGCCCTCAGTTTGATGACGCGCTCGATGGCGGGCGTGGCGTGCGAGCCAGGGAGGATGCAGTTGACGGTGACGCCGTTTCTAGCCACTTCCCTGCTTAGGGTCTTCGCATAGCCAACCACGGCGGCACGCACGGCGTTGCTGAGCACGAGTCCGGGTATGGGTTTGACCACCGACTGGCTCTCAATGAAGAGCACCCGCCCGAACGAGCGTTCCATCATGCCGGGCACGAGTCGCCGGCACAGTTCGACCTTCCATTTGAAAATGAGCTCCCAGGCAGAGTCCCAGTCGGCGGGCTTTACGTCGAGGCTTTGCATTACCGGCGGTCCACCGGCGTTGAGCACGATGCCGTCGGGCTTCCACTCGACCATGCGGTCTGCGAGGACGTCGATGGCCGATGCATCTTTCACGTCGGCTGCAATGGTGGTGATTCTGTCTGGGTATTGTGCCTTCAGGCTGTCGAGGTCGGACTGCGTGCGCGCAACGGCGACCACGTCATGGCTGGTGGAGGCAAGTTTGAGGGCAATTGCTCTACCGAATCCTGATCCCCCGCCGGTTACTAGGAATTTCATAGTTACCCCTGAAGCTTCTGTGATTCTGTCATTTTCGGTTCAGAAACCGCCGGCGCTTTCGGTCGACGGTCGAAATGCCCGGAACGGAGCTTTCGCTCACGAGCCGCATGTCCTCGATCGAATAGATGGCGTTCGGGTTGCAATCTTTGATGGTGCCGATCGTCTTGTTCATGTCGCGGCGCTGCACGATGGCAAAGAGCAGCGTCGCGCTGCCATATCCGGCCTCGGCGGAAAGGGCGATCACTGTGGCACCTGCCGACCTTAGCCGATCCTGTAATATTGTGCTGTCTTTGTAGGTGATCACCCGGAATATCAGATTACCTATCATCAGGCGCTTCTCGATCATCATGCCCACGTAGTTGCCGGCGGCGAATCCACCGGCGTATGAGATGTAGCTGCCCACGTCGCTGAGGTTCTGCATGATCTTGCCGACGGCGATTAGCCAGATGAGCGACTCGAAGAACCCGAGGATGGTGGCCTGTGTCTTCATCCCCCGCGACACGAAGACGATGCGAACCGTATTGATCGAAACGTCACCGATGCGGGCGAAGAAGATGAACGCGTAGGTCAGTAAGGACGATGTGAACAGCGATTCCATGATCATGAACTCAATTTAGGGCATCTTCGTCAGACTTGATACCTGCAAGGATACGAACGATCCTAGTCGGACCCACCAAGCAACCTGAGGCCGTTGGCTACCACCAGGAGGGTGCTCCCTTCATGGCCCACTACTCCAAGTGGCAATGGAAGGTCGATCAGGAACACGGATGCCACGAGCACAGCGATCACCGACATGGCAAAAATGATGTTCTGCCACACCACCCTGCGCGCCCTGCGCGACAGCTTGATCATCCAAGGCAATTTCATCAGGTCGTCGGACATCAGCACCACGTCGGCGGTTTCGAGGGCGACGTCGCTGCCGGCAGCGCCCATGGCGACTCCGAGGTTGCCGCTAGCCAGTGCGGGTGCGTCGTTCACGCCGTCGCCGACCATGGCGACCGGGCCGCGTGCGGCGAGCTCCCTGATGATGCCTTCCTTGCTTCCCGGAAGAAGCTCGGCGCGCACGTCGTCTATTCCCAGTTTGTCGGCCACAGCCTGGGCGACAAACCGGCTGTCCCCCGTGAGCATCATCACCTTTTCAATTCCAAGTGCGTGCAGCTGACCGAGCGCTTCCTTGGCCTCGGGCTTGAGCATGTCGGCCAGTGCGATCATTCCTTCCAGCTGGTTGCCATTTGCTACGAAGATGACCGTGTTTCCTTTTTTTTCAAGCTCGGACGCCTCTGATGCGACGTTCGCTGGCAGATCGATGTTGCTTTCGGCCATCAGTTTTCTGCTTCCAACCCGAATGGTATCTCCGTTGATTCCGACCACAACCCCTTTGCCCGTCTCCGACTGAAGGCTGCTCACCTTGGTGAGGCTCAGGTTTCCCGCCTCGGCAGCTCTGACTACCGCTTGCGCGAGCGGATGTTCAGACATGTGCTCGGCGCTGGCCGCCAGCGCGAGCAAGGCGTCGCGAGACATCTCGCCCGTGGAGATGACGTGGGTGACCTCCGGCCTGCCTTTGGTCAGGGTGCCCGTTTTGTCCATGGCCACATATTTGATGGATGCCGCCTGCTCGAGGTAAACCCCTCCTTTGAAAAGGACACCCTTGCGAGCGGCGTGCGCGATGGCAGACAGTATGGTGGCAGGGGTCGATATGACCAGCGCGCAGGGCGATGCGACCACTAAAATGGTCATCGCCCGATAGAATATGGAGTCGAAATCGCCCATGTCTAGCAGCCATGGCACTGCAACCAGCAAGATCGTCACGATGATGACACCGGCGGCGTAGACCGGTTCGAAATCGTCGAGCAACCGCTGGGTCTTCGCCTTCCCCGCCCTGGCCTTTTGGACCAATTCAACGATCTTAGACAGGGTCGACTCGCCCGCAACCTTGGTCGTAGTGATGGCGACAGCCCCGAGCGTGTTCATCGTGCCGCCAAAGATTTCGTCGCCCACCTGTTTGTCGACAGGGATGCTCTCGCCCGTGATCGCACTTTGGTCGGCCGAGGTCGACCCTTCGATCACCCTGCCGTCGACCGGAAATCGTTCGCCGGGCCGCACGACGACGATATCGCCAAGGTTCACGGCTTCGACCTTGACGGTCTTCTCGGTACCGTCGGGCTGCCTCACGCTGGCCGTGTCGGGGCGAAGTTCCATGAGGGCCTCGATGGCCCGGTTGCTTTTCTCAAGGGCAAATTCCTGCAGGGCATTCGACAGCGAAAACAGAAACAGGAGGATGGCGCCCTCCATCCACTGGTCGATGCTCGCCGCTCCGATGGCGGCCAGAATCATGAGCAGGTCAATTGATGCCTTGCCCTCCCTCAGCTCCTCATAGCCTTCCTTGACACCATAATACCCGCCGGCGAGATATGAAACCATGAACAGCCACCGGGCTTGGCTTTCGTCGATTAAACCAAGAATCGGGCCCAGCCATCCGGCAAGCAGCGCCATCAGGCAAATGAATGAGAGCCAAAAGGATGTGGTGTGGAGTAGACGCATTCCGAATGATACTCAATTCTGAGCGTATTGGGTACCGTCAGGATACGGGAAGTTCGATGGTGAAGGTCGACCCTCCGCCGGGCGTGTCGTACAGTTCCACTTTGCCTTTGTGCGCGGTAACGATGCTCTTGGCGATGGACAAGCCCAACCCGTATGGCTTTTCGCCGCCGGTGCCCGGACGTTTCGCCTTGGTGAACGACTCAAAAATGGCCTCACGCATGTCGGTGGGTACTCCCATCCCCCTATCGATCACTGATATGGTCAGTTTGTCGTCCATTACCGAGAGAACAACAACGATTTCGGCGCCGTTGGGACTGAACTTGACGGCATTCCCAATGAGATTAACGACGGCCCTCGTAATTTTTTCCGGGTCGATTCTCACCTGTTTTTCATGGCCAGGCCCGTCAAAAATGAGGTTCTGCCCCTTCTCCCTGGCCTTGTACTGCATCATTTCAATCGTCCGGTGCAAAAGTTCGTTGATGTCGGTGCTACGCACGTCAATCGTCATCCTGCCCTCATCGGCAACCGCCAGAATGTCGGTCGTGAAACGAAGGGCACTGCTGGCGGCAAAACTGATTTGGGAAATAATTTCTTCACTGTCGTCTGTGAGCGAATCCATTTGAAGGAACTGGGCGAGGTTTTCGATCGCGCCCAACGGATTTCGAAGATCGTGGGCCACCATCCACATGATGCGGTCTTTCTCTGTGCTGGCATCCTTAAGTTGTTTCACGGTGGACTCAAGCTCGATCTTTTGACGTCCAATCTCCGCGTTGAGCTCCTTTAGGAGCTTATTGCTCCTGTTGGATTGGCGCCATGCGTAATAGACCAGAAAAAGGACGATGCAGAACAGGATGATCGTGATGCTGCCGGCAGTGATCCAGGTGGTGCGAATCTGGTTTGCCGCCTTCAAACGCTCCACTTCCTGTTGGGCCAACAGGTAATTGTATTCACTGCTTGCATCAGCGTTGAAGACCATGGTATTTGCACGCGAAAGTGAGTCTTCCAAATGATCGTGAAGGAGGCGATCCTCGAGCGCCAGCCGATATTCCCCCCTGCTTTGTCTGAATTGAGACCTCGTCTCCAACAACCGTACGAGTGTGGACGGATTTGGGTCGATTTCAGTGTATGATTCAGCCGCATTTATCAGTGCTTCAGCTTCATGGAAATCCCCGCGTCTGATGAGCATGTTGGCGAGGTGTAACCGGGTGAGGCTGGCATCATTGTTGTCGAAGCCCTCGCCGCTGTTGATTTCGATGCTTCGTTTGAACAGAGGTTCCGCTTCGTCGTCCCTTCCGAGTGCAACCAGCGTCTGTGCCATGTTCCCCCATATCACCGCCTTGGCCAGGTCGACCTGGGTGGAGTCGACCTCAGATGTGAATCTGTTTTGGTCGATGAAATCCAAGGCTTTGGTGTGGTAAACCATGGCACTGTCATAAATCCCGGCCTTAGCGTAACTAATGGCTATGTCGTCAATCCAGCGCTGCATGCGGTCAAACATAGCAACAGCGGTGTGACACCCTTCATAGTTTGATATTGCCATTTTGAAGTAGTCGACCGCATCTAGGTAATTTTCCCGCCAATATAAGACGCCGGCAAATCGCGAGTCATAGGCAGAAATCAGACATTTATCTTCCAGATTGAGTCCAATCATTCTAGCGCGGACGTAATTTTGGTATGCCAAGTCGTTCTGATAGAGGTACATGTTGTACGTGTCGCCTTTGTAGAGATAGGTGCTGGCGAGCTGATTCTGCATGGATGCATACCGGGCAGGGTCCTCAATGTACATGATTAGGCTGTCCAAGATCTCAATCGACCGGCCATGTGCGCCCCGAAGGTTATTAATGTACGTGTCGTGGATGCGCTTGCGCCAATAGTCGACAGGTGTTGGGGCGTCGAGACGGTTGTAGACAGAATCCGCATACAGTTGCGATGCCCCGATCCCGGCCGTCCGGATCAGCGCATTGGCTTCAATGTAGGTCTCCTCCGGTATGGTCTGCACAAATTGGGTGCTGTCATCCACATGGCAAGAGTGCATGACAATGGCCACAAAAAGTACGACGGCAAATTTTAGGGAGCCTAATGTCAATGCATCATTCGGTTAAGGGGGATTCTGAAGACGAAAAGACCTATGGTTTGTGTCCATAATACAAAAAAAGCCCCGCAAATTGCGAGGCTTTTTGGGCGGAGAGAGAGGGATTCGAACCCTCGGTACCCCTTATGAGGATACAACATCTTAGCAGGATGCCGCTTTCGACCACTCAGCCATCTCTCCGGGAGCAAGAACAAGAACAAGAGCAAGAACAAAGTCTAAAGCTGCTACGAGATCTTGTTATCTTTTTGTGCAGAACATAAATATATCGCAAAATCGACTTGGTAGCAAGCGTCATGAGGCGTGATCGGGGTCGAGCACGTAGATTTGTGCCAAATTTCGACCCTCCTGAGCATAGTCCAACCCGTAGCCGAGCACAAAGAGCGTCGGAATCTCAAATCCGACATGGTCGATTTGGACGTCATAGCGGGTGGCATCGGGCTTGTGCAACAGCGTAATGACGCTGACCGAAGCCGGCTTTTGGTCTTTGATCTTCTTGAGGAGATAGTCCATCGACAGACCCGTGTCGATGATGTCTTCGATGACGATCACATGGCGGCCCTTGATGGCGGCATCAAGTTCCTTGCGCTCCGTCACCTGCCCCGACGACACCTTTTCGTCGCCATAGCTGCTCAGTTTATAGAAGTCAACCTCGCACGGGATATGCACATGGCGCATCAAATCGGCCAAAAAGATGAAGGAGCCGTTCAAAATTCCGATGAGTATGGGACGTTTGTCCGCATAGTCTCTGTTGATGACCTCACCCAGCTCACTGAGCCTGGCATCAATCTGCTCCTTGCTGATGAACAGCTTGAAGCGCTCACCGTTGCATACTACGTGATCGGGTAAATTCAGGGCCATCTTGAGGAACGTCTTAGTGATGTAAGGAGAAGTGAAGGCACGGCTGCGAAACACACGCGCTCGCAGGATCGATTCGCCACCGAGTCTCGTATCCCGGGTGGCTAAATATAACTGCGACGACCGATCCATCCAAGGTCAACACATAAGCCCGCGGCTTGAGCCGCACCGGCACGCCCCATTCGTTCAGTAGGTCCGACACGGGTTTGGTTCCGTTCGAAATGGGAAGCCGGTCACCGTGCAGATAGCCTCTCATCGTGTAGGCGCCGTCGGCCGCTCTTACAGAGAAGGATGACCCACTGGGTGCGTAGGTGCACATGACCATGCTTCCATAGTCGAAGGCGACTGGTTGCTCATTGATGTCAGACACCAAAAAGTGACGCGTGGCCACCCGATCGTGGACCTTGAGGTCCAGCACGAGATGATCTTTATCCCGATGCCAGGCTACCGTGTCGTTGAGTTCGACCATCCTTCCAGGCTGACTGGGAAGCAGTGACCAAATGGTTTCAGGCAGCGACGGCGTGATCGGAAGCCCCTTGCGTTCATGAATGCGGTGGATGATGGCCGATCTCAGTGGTTCTCCTAGGGTTTCCAGCCAGTCGACGGGCAATTTGGACGCGTCTCCGAACGGGAGTAGCAGCTGGTCGACTGCCATGCGGTACACGTCGCCGTACATCGTGATCCTTTCCACGTTCGCCTTCCATCCCGGATAGAGTCGATCCATTTCAGGTATCAGGTCGTTTCTGAGGAAATTGCGCGCATACGCCGACGTTGCGTTGCTCTCGTCCTCCCTCCACACGATGCTGTGCATCCTGGCATACTGCTCTATGTCGGCCCGGGTCGTTGTGACCAATGGCCTCACATAGGGCGCGTCGACCGAGGGGAGGGCATTCCAATTTGAAGGAGCCGCACCCCTGAGCACCCGCATGATGAGGGTCTCGTACAGGTCGTCCTTGTTGTGGCCGAGCAGGATCGCCTCCGACCCCGATTCGTGCAGCACTTTTTGGAATCGGTCGCGTCGGTACTGCCGTGCCGCATCCTGAAAGTTGCCAACCGAATCAACGCCTGGTTCCCAGTGCGCCACTTCCAGAGTGGCGCCCACGGTCCGACAAACACTCCTTACCAGTTCCTCGTCGGCATCCGAAGCCTCCCCCCTGAGGTGGTAGTTCACGTGTACGACGTTGATGCGCAAGCCCGCCTCCCTGAGCAAATGAAGCATCACCATGGAGTCGACCCCTCCGCTCACTCCTGCCACTACGGATGCGTCGGCCGACAGATGCGCTTCGGCGAACAGGATCCGCCGAAACTCAGAGGCTATCTGCAAAGATCCTGACTTGCTCATATGAAAATGTCTGAACCATGAAATTGTCGTCCATCACATGCAGGTGTCCGTCCACGTTTACCCCGAGGAGCAACCTGCTTCCATCGATCGTTTTTCCGTCGACTTCCACCCTCACCTTTGTGCCGTATCCTATGATACGCTCGTTGATCTGCTTAACCAAGCCGGAGTCTTTGTGCGCCCAGGCCGTCATCGACGTCTCCGTCTCGTTCACGATGTCGGCAAGCAACTTTTCGCGCACAAGCTCACGGCCTAGCAGCTGCTTCAAGGAGGATGCCTCCGTAAGCGTGCCTGGGAAGGACGATTGGTTCACATTCAGGCCGATACCCACTATGAACCGGTCGAAGTGGTTGCCGCTGAAAACGGTCTCGGCCAAAACCCCTGCCACCTTTTTGCCCTCGATCATCAGGTCGTTGGGCCACTTGATATGTGCCGAAAGACCAAATTCCCTGTGCACGACGTTGGCTACGGCATTGATGCAGGCCAGCGTGAGCAAAAACAGGCGATCATGCTCTTGAGGCCGCAACAGATAGCTCCAAGTGAGGTTGGAGCACGGCTCGGTCAACCAAGTACGCGCATATTGCCCTCGGCCCTTCGTCTGCCAGTCCGTCAGGCAAACCATGCCGTCTTCGAGGGAGCCGGAGGGTGCGGCTTTCAGCCACGTGTTGGTGGACTCGAGTTCTGGAAAGGCCAGAAGCTTCCTGCCAAGGCGGGACGTGTTCAAAAGGGCGGAATAGCGGGTGACGTCAAAATCGTGCATGCTGTAAAATCAGGCTATTCATGCCAAAATGAAACCCGGCCTAAATAAAAAACCCCGGACGAACAGATCGCCCGGGGTATAACCTTCTTGGATTGAGGTGCAATCAGTCGATCTTGACGACGGAGTCTTCCGTGCCAAAGTCGTTTGCGACAAAGCTGTCTGCCTGCTCGTCGTTTTCCCACGAATGTCCGTCAATGAAATAGCGGAAACGCGTCTCCGACCCAGGGGTCATGCGTACCGTGGTCTGCCATTGGTCGCCCTTGAGCTCCAGCTTGTTTGAATTCGTGTCCCATTCGTTAAAGTCACCCACAAGCGACACGGAATTTTCAGCCTTTCCGGACGGGAGTGAAAATGTCACCTTGCAGACGGTGCGTTTAGGTGTGTAGTCTTTCGAGATCATGATAATGCCTGAATGTGTTGTTGATGATAGCAGGTTTAAGTAACCTTACAAGCCATAGTCTCAATATACACAAATTCTATTTTTTAATAAATAGTCGCTATATCCTTTTTAATTAAATTAATTTTTACTTAATACAAATATTATTTAGTCAATAAAGCGCTTCCATATACTTTTCTTCATCACGCAAGATGAAATAAACCTTAGTTTGTTTGGCATCAGACATATGCAGGAGTAAATAACTTACGTCGGGAAACCCAGTCCCTAATGCAAAAGGGTTCCCCTTAGACGTGGGTCGTTGCCAATCGTGCCTGCCAATTCGCCGCTGCCTGTTCCCGGTCTTCCTTGGTCTGCGCACCCATCACGTCCGACAGCACACTCTCGAAGTCGTGCACCGAGAAGCTCCGGATCATCCTGCGGATGGCGGGTATCGACCTGATCGACATGCTCAGTTCGGTCACTCCCATCCCTATCAGACATGCGGCGGCGGTTGGCTGCGAGGCCATCTCTCCGCAGACCGAAACCGGTATTCCGGCTTCTATCCCTGCTTCGACGACCCACAGCACCGACTGCAGAACCGATGGGTGAAGACTGTCGTAAAGATCAGACACCAACGGGTTTCCGCGGTCCACGGCCAGGATGTACTGTGTGAGGTCGTTCGTCCCTATGCTCAGAAAGTCGGCGTGTTTGGCCAGTGTTCGGGCGATGATGGCGGCCGATGGCACCTCTATCATCATCCCAACGCGGATACCCCTGTCAAAGGGCAGGCTGTTCCTTTCGAAGTGGTCCATTCTGGACGACAGGAATTTCCTGAACAACAACCATTCGTCGAGCACGCTCACCATAGGGAGCATCAACCGCAGACGACCCGGATATTCGGCTGAAACATGCAAGATCGCGTCAAGCTGCGATTCCAGGATGCTGGGCCGGTCGAGCAGAAGGCGGGCACCCCTCCAGCCAAGGTGCGGATTTGCCTCGCCGGAATCGCGTTCAGTCAGCTTGTCGCCCCCGATGTCGAGCAGACGAAAGGTGACGTCGTGCCCGGCCACCGAGGCTGCCATCGAACGGTAGTAACCCGCCTGCGAAGTGGCAGACGCCGAGGCGCCTATGGCCATGAGCATCGACTCGGTCCTCACGAGCCCGATACCCTGGGGGTTGTAGGTGGCGAAATGCTCGAGTTCCGACTCGAACTCGACGTTGGCCCTCACATCGATCGGGCGGCCGCATGCCGTTGATGCCGGCATTGCATCTTGCTCCGAAATCTTGCCGGCCAGTTCTTGTTGCATCGACTTTTTGCGAAGCCGCGAGACGAGGCGTGCCGAGGGCTTCAAGTAAAGCGCAAGTTGGTCGGCGTCCATCAAGATGGGGTCGCCGGCATGCACGTGCTTAGTGAGGTCCCTCACCCCCGCCAGGAACGGTATCCCCATGGAGGCGGCGATGATGGTCACGTGCGACGTGGTCCCACCCTTTGCGGCCACAGCCCCAAGGATGTGCGGTGCATACTCAAGGAGCTCCGTGGGCGAGATCTCGTTGGCGACAAGGATGTTTCCGTCCCCAAGCGAGGGAGAGGCGACCAGATGAAGGTGGCGGTAGATGCGGTCGCGCAGGTCGCGCAGGTCGGCGGTTCGCTCCATCATGTAGGCGCTTCCGGTCTCCTCAATGCGGCTGATATAGTACCTGAATACGTGTTCGATGGCATGTTCTGCCGTCCGCTGCTCGGAGAGGATGGTGCGGTGCAGCTCGGAGCTCAGCTCGGGATCGTTGAGGATTTCAATCTGGGTGTGTATGATGTTCCTGACGTCGCTGCCGCCCAAGCGTTGCGCCGTCTCCATCAGTGCAGCAAGCTCCTGTTCGGCTTTCTGCTTGCTTTGGTTGAAACGCAGAATTTCAGCTTGAGGGTCCTCGCACAGAAGTCTGTCGGCTTCTCGTTTGGGCAAGTCCTCGCCCAGTACCAACGCTATTCCGCTCACAATCCCGCCTGTGCCGGCCTTACCCTCCAGTACTCCGGGTGCTAAATGAGAGTGGTGCATGATTCAGCGCGCTCAGCCATCATTGAAACCCTTGCTGAAAAGATCCATTACGGCCTGACAGGCGTCGCTTTCGTCCGGACCATTGAACTCAAGCTCCAGTTCGGCACCCTGTTCGGCGGCGAGGGTCATCACACCCAGGATGCTTTTCCCGTTCACCCTGTATCCATACATGTGAATGAAGAAATCCGCCTTGAACTTGGACGCAAGCTGGACCAATTGAGCCGCAGGTCTGGCATGCAGCCCGGCAGGGTTATGCACTACTGCGGTTTTTCGAATCATGCTCGTGCGGTCTTGTGGTGTGATAAACGCTTTCGTCAAGTTTAAAATACTGCACATACGCTATAAATCAAGATCGCAATCGGTCATTTTTGGGTGCAATATCTTCCAGTCCGGATAAAACTCCGGATTTTGTTAACTTTGACGTTTTGCAAGCACAAATTCAGGACAAACACCTATGTCGGTCACCAAAGAAGATGTGGCATACATTGCCAACCTGGCGCGGCTTCAGCCCGATGAGGCACAAACTGAGACCCTCATGCGCGACATGAACCGAATCCTCCAATACATGGAGCAGCTGAACAGGGTCGATACCTCAGATGTCGCGCCGCTCGACCATGTGATCGAGATTCCTCCCGACTATCGCAAGGACGTCGCATTGCCGCCGCTAGACCACGACAAAGCACTGTCGAATGCGCCGGATGCCGACAGCGACTACTTCCGTGTTCCAAAGGTAATTGAGTAATCGCAATGGCTAAAATGAAGACAGGAACTAGGGCACAAGCAGGATCAGGTGACTCTGTCGTACGGCGGATGCTCTTTGATCCATGGGAGAACATACCCATGGCAGCAAAACATGTGGTGTGCCTGTTGGTGTTGGTGTTGCTCCCGACTTTTCTGTTCCCCGACGTCTTCTTTGGCGACAAGCGGTTTGTGGCACACGACACGATTCAATGGAGGGCTTCGGCCGAGTCCATCATCTCCGAGCGAAATGCCACGGGCGAGGAGCCGCTGTGGGCTGCCAACCAATTTGCGGGCATGCCCGCCTATTTGGTTTCATACCAAAAAAGCGTGCCGAATCTGGACAACATCCTGACCATCCCCGAGACCCTGTATCCCGCAAGTTTCTTCTGGGTGCTTCTAATCGGGATGTACCTGTTCCTAAGCTGCCTGGGTTTCAGGCCTGCCTCCGCACTGCTCGGATCGGTCCTGGCTGGGTTCTCGACCTACCTGCCCATCATCGTCGGAGCTGGCCACAATTCAAAGTTCGTGGCCATGAGCTTCGTTCCGTGGGTCATGCTTGGATATGCCATGCTGCGCAGAGAAGACCGCAACAAATGGCTGTCGGCATTCGTCTTTACCGGGGCGTTCATTCTGCAGCTGAGGGCCGGACATCCGCAGATCACATATTATTTCATGTGGTTGCTGGGGATATGGTTCCTCTACGATGCTGCACAGGCATGGAAGGAAGGCCGTGTCAAGTCATTCACGAGTGTGGCTGTGCTCGTGCTCGTTTCGGGCATCGTCACATTGATCGCGAACGCCCAGCCGTATTGGAGCATCTACGAATATTCGCCGTTCAGCATCCGTGGCGGGGGCGGTGCCGGTGCACCCGGCGGCGCGGGGCTCGACATGGAGTACGCGTTCAGGTGGTCGCAGGGATGGGGTGAACTGCTAACGCTGCTGGTTCCGAACGCCTACGGAGGGTCTGCCGCTTACTGGGGACCCAAATCGGGGACAAGCGGACCGCACTACTTCGGCGCCATCACCATTGTGTTCCTTTTGATCGGGCTTTGGAAATCGGATTTTAAGCTCAAGTGGGTCTTTTTCGGTGCGGGAGCCATCACCATGCTTTTC
>CAYZWQ010000069.1:0-13283 GCA_964481355.1 uncultured Chitinophagales bacterium | reverse complement strand
CTATTTCAGAGATGCTTCCGAGTGCAATGTTGATAAAATTTTTAAGCTCGCCGGGATGAACGCGACCGGCTCCCTCCGCAATGTTGGAGGGAACCGAAATTGCAGCACGTCTCAACTGTGAAACCAATATGTATTGTTCATGTTTTGGGAATTTGTTTGTTAAAGCATAAATGCTTGAAACGAATTCAATAGATCGCTTCCAAACTTCTAAATCGTGGTGTGTTTTCATTGTTGGGTATAAGATGAATGATGTTAATTATTCTTGTTAAATAGCCATCACCACCACCCATTAACCGATAACCGATAACCGATAACCGATAACCGATTCAGTACTTCCCCGCCGCCCCTTTCTCCGGTATCGACTTTTTGATGAACTCGCGGATGTGCTCGTTCGAGGTCGCCAAGTCTTCCTGGCGCAGGTACATCATGTGTCCGCTGCGGTAGCCGCGGAATTCCATGCGGTCCTGGAAGCGACCCGCCGGATCCATGTTCCACATGGTGTATTTCGCCGAGAAGTAGTCGGTGCCGCCGTCAAAGTAGCCCGCCTGAACCATCACTCGCAGAAATGGATTTTGCCCCATTGCCGAACGTAGGTTCTCGCCGGTGTTGTCGTTGGTGCGGTCCCAGGGGTTGACGGGTCCAAAGATGAAGTACCGCTGGTCGGTTTTGTAGCCGAGCACTTCGCGCAGATAGTAGTTGATGGCCGGCGTGAAGGAATGGTTCCAGCTGGTGAGGGCCGGGTCGTAGTCGTAGGCCTGGCCTGCGTTCGTGCGGTCGATGCCACGGTAGCGCGAGTCGAGGCGTCCCACGGTGAGGCCTTCCTCACGCATGAGCTCCTTCCAGAAGAAGCTGGTAGGAACTCCCAGTGCATGGTCGAGCCATACTTGCTCCGAAAGGCCCGAATAGCGCGCTGCCATGCGTGCCACTTCCCTGCGCTCGGCATCGGGCAATGATCCGCCGCGCACCAAGGCCGGAATCATCTTGTCGATGGTATATTTCTCCACTTCGGGGAGGATGTCATACAGATCCTTCGACTGCAGGTCGGCAGGTAGCTGCTTGTGGTACCAGGCCGTGGCAGCGTAGTAGGGCAGGTAGATGGCGCGTCCCACGGGTCCTCCACGCTCAACGCCAAGACCGGTCGGCGAGACGAGGATCACGCCGTTCAGGTACATCCAGTGCGAATTCTGCAGGCGTGCAGCTAGGCCCGACACCCGGTTCGTGCCGTAACTTTCGCCGATGAGGTACTTCGGGGAGGTCCAACGGGCGCGGCGCGTCACGAAGGTCTCGATCCAGTCGGCCAGGTAGGCGATGTCTTGGTTCACGCCGAAGAAGGTGTTGCGGTTCACCGTCGAGTCGAGGATGCGCGAAAAGCCCACGTTCACTGGATCTACATAGACGATGTCGGCCACGTCGAGGATGGAGTGCGGGTTGTCGCTCACGCCGTAGGGCTGCACGGGGAAGCCTTCGTCGTCGATGTTCAGGAACTTGGGTCCCGTGTAGCCAATGTGCATCCATACAGAGGCCGAGCCGGGTCCACCGTTGAAGCTGATCACGAGCGGACGCGTGGTCTTGTCGCGGACGTCGGTGCGCTCGTAGTACACGTAAAAGAGCGTGGCAATTTCCTTGCCGTTCTCATCCCATACCGGTTGGGTGCCTGCAGTGGCCGAATAGGGTACACGTTGGCCCTTGATGGTGACCTCCGACGTGGTGGTCACGCTCGATTCGGCCGGCGTGGCACGCGCAGCTTCCGGCATGTTGTCGCGCATCGGCTGGGTCAATGCCGTTCCGGCGGCCGACACAAGCAGGGTGGCTGCCAAGATGAAGGTGTTCATCGAATGCTTGAAATGGGTCAATTTCATGGTATGAATCTGGTTGAGTTTGGTTTACGGATCAATAAAACCAAAGTGCCACGCATTAACAAGAAATAGGCTCGTAAAAAGATGTTTACGAATCCCTGCTCCTATTGCTAGAAAGAACGATTATCATCACATTTGTGTTCACTAACGAGATCATCCAAATCCCTATTCCTGCACGAATGAAAAAGATCTCCCTGCTCCTGTTTTTCGCCCTTATCATCGGGGCATGCTCGAACGAAACGACCGAAGATCCCATCGAATCCTACGATTTCGGGATTGCCATGATGGAGGCCGCCGTTACGGGTGGCACCGTACAGAGCGGCTCCCTCAACCAACTCGTCTTCGGCCCCACGCAGCAGATGGAGCTCATCCGCAGTCTGCTGAACGCGCTTCGCCTCACCGCCGAGCAGCAGGACCAAGTACGAGGATTTGTTCGTGTTCTCACCGGTTCGCTCATCGAAATCCGTTGGGACCTCCACACCCAGGAAATCACCCGCCAGGAGGCTCTGGCTAAAATCCGCACGGCTCGAACGGCCTTCCTTGAGTCGGTTCGCAGCATCCTCTCCGATCAGCAGAAGGAGCGGTTCGCGCGTTGGGTCAGGGCAAATTGGGATAAATAATCCTCGCTGTTAGCCCTATATTGGGGCATGGAATCTTCGTTTGTCACTTACATCTTGGTAGCCGCTGTTTCGGCCGGCTTCGGTTTCGTATTGGCATGGTCGATACGTTCTTCAAGGTCAAAAGCTGCGGAGAACGCTCTCTCTGGACGCCTTGAGGCCGAGATGGCTGCCAAGAAGATGTCGGATGACCTTCTCATCCAACGCACCGAGCAACTGAGTGCCTCCAAAGCGCGGGTGGATGAGCTTCTGGCAGACCTCCAGTCACTCAATGTCAGGTTGGAGTCGAAGGCGGCCGATCTGATGGAGTCGGAACGCCGCGTTGCGGCTGCCCGCACCGAGCAGGACAACCTCAAGATTCGACTCGATGAGGAAAAGGCCCGCCTCGAGGAGGTAAAAGCCCAAATGAAGCAGGAGTTCGAGAACCTGGCCAATCAGATCCTCGATGCCAAGGTCCAGAAGTTCACCGCTCTGAACAGCGAACGGCTCGGCGAGATCATCGCCCCATTCAAGGAGAAACTGTCCGAATTTGAACAGAAGATCGACAGCACCAACAAAGAGCAGAACGAGGGCAGGGCGGCCCTGTTCGAGCGTCTCAAGAGCCTCGAGGAGCTGAACAAGTCGCTCAGCGCCGAGGCGCTGAACCTCACCCAGGCACTCCGCGGCGACAACAAGGCGGCCGGCGACTGGGGCGAGATGGTGCTCGAGCGCATCCTGCAGGACAGCGGCCTGAGCGAGGGCACACATTACAAGGTGCAGGAGTCCTACACCGGCGACAATGGACGTCAGCGCCCCGATGCCGTCATCTTCCTTCCCGACAACAAGAATCTCATCATCGACTCGAAGGTGTCGTTGAAGGCATATTCCGACTGGACAGGAGCAGCTGACGACGCCGAACGGGAGCGTTGCCGTAAGGAGCATTTCGCGAGCGTCAAAAATCACATGACAGGACTCGCCTCAAAGAAATACACCGACATCGAAGGATTGAGCACTCCCGATTTCATCATCATGTTCATCCCGAACGATGCCGCCTTCATGTTGGCGCTGCAGCACGACCGCACTCTGTACGACCAGGCCTACAAGCAGCGCATCACCATTGTCGGACCCAGCAACCTGATGGCGGTGATGATGACCATCGACCACCTTTGGAAGCAGGAGAACCAGCGCAAGAACATGCTGGAGATTGCGGCAAGGGGAGAGGCGCTGCTCGACAAGTTCTCCAGCTTCATCGAAAGCATGGACGAGATCGGCAACCGCCTGGGTCAGGCCGAGAAGGCCTACAACGAGGCAAAGGGGAGGCTCTACGAAGGGCCGGGCAACTTGGTGCGCCAGGCGACGATGCTGCGCGATTTGGGCGTCAAGGCGAAGAAGCAGCTGCCCGAGGCGGAGTGAGGCGGTTCACGACATTCCTTATATTGCCTCATCATAACTTTGCATGGCTGAAGCTTCCCTCAAATACGACCTCGACAGCATCGTCCTCGATCCACCCCAGCAGATCGAGCTCGACAACTTGTTGGCCATTTGCCATGAATACTTGGACGAATGCGACGACGCGCTCGTTGCCCGTGCCTTCAAGCTGTGCTACAAGGCGCACTATGGTGTGACACGCTCGTCGGGAGAACCGTACTATCTGCACCCATTGGAAGTGGCCACGATCGTGATCAAGGAGATCGGGATCGACGACTTGAGTGTGGCGGCGGCATTGCTCCACGACACTGTCGAGGACACCGAGGTCACCCTCGAGGACATCAGCCGGGAATTTGGCCCTCAAGTTAGGAGCCTCATCGACGGACTCACCAAAATATCGGGTGTGTTCCAGAACAAGGGCGTAAAGCAGGCCGAAGCCTTCATGAAGCTGCTCCTGAGCATGGCTGAAGACCTGCGGGTGGTGATGATCAAGTTCGCCGACCGACTTCACAACATGCGCACCATCCAGCACCTGGCGCGCAACAAGCAACTGAGCATCGCCACCGAGACCATGGAGCTTTTTGCCCCATTGGCGCACCGGTTCGGCTTATTCAAGATTAAGAGTGAGCTCGAGGACCTCTCGTTCAAGGTGATCGACCCCACCACCTTCAAGTTCATCGCCCGCAAGCTGCGCGAGAAGAAGGAGTCGAGGGAGTCGTTCATCGACGAGTTCATGGAGCCGATCCGCAAGCAGCTCGACGCCGCCGGCTTCAACTTCGAGATCAAGGGACGCCCCAAGCACATCTATTCCATCTACCGGAAGATGATGCGCCAGCAGAAGCCCTTCGAGGAGATCTACGATCTGTTTGCCATCCGCATCATTCTTGAGGAGCCGCACACCAAGGAGGACTGCTGGAGGGTGTATTCGTTCATCACCGACGCCTACACGCCGATACCGGAACGTTTCCGCGACTTCATATCGGTGCCGAAGGCCAACGGATACCAGTCGCTCCATACCACCGTCATTACCCGCAGCGGCAAGGTGGAGGTGCAGATCCGCACCAAGAAGATGGATGAAATCGCCGAAATGGGCCTTGCGGCGCACTGGAAGTACAAGGAGGGCAACTCCGGCAGCCGGACCATCGACCGGTTTGTGCACTGGGTCAGGGAAGTGCTGGAAAATCCGCGTCCGGAGGCCATCACCGAGTTCGTGCAGGACTTCCAGCTCAATCTATACACGGACGAGATCTACGTTTTCACGCCCAAGGGCGAGCTTGTGACCCTGCCACGGGGCTCCACGCCCATCGATTTCGCCTTCGAGATTCACTCTCAGATCGGCGAGAAGGCCCTTGCCGCGAAGGTCAACGGAAAGCTGGTACCACTGCGGCAGAAGCTGCAGAGCGGCGACCAGGTAGAGGTGATCACGGGCAACAAGATGAACCTGAATCCCGACTGGATGAACGACGTCGTGACCCACAAGGCCAAGTCGCGCATCAGGCAGTTCATCAAGCAGCGCGAGCGCCAGGTGGCCGACGAGGGCAGGGCCATCTTCGACAAGAAGCTCGAGCGGGGCAAGGTGATCATCAGCGAGCAGGACCTAGCCAAAGTGGCCCACAAGTTCCGTTACAACTCGCTACAGAAGATGTTCTACGACATCGCGACCGACGTGTTCAACGTGACCGAGCTGTACAAGGAGGTCAAGAAGTTCGTGAGCGGCAAGGCCGAGGACGAGCGGGTGAAGGGTCCCGTGACGGCCGAGGAGGAGGTCCAGGAAATCTACTTCGAGGAAGCACGCAGCGCGGTGGCGCATCGAAAGGGGCTCATCATCAACGGCGACCTCACCGACATCCGGTACACGTATGCGCAGTGTTGCAGCCCGATTCCCGGCGACGATGTGGTCGGATTCGTCAGTCGCACGGGCGACATCAAGATTCACCGGACCAACTGCAAGAACGCGCTGCATCTGCTGCAAAGTGATCCAGACCGCATGGTGAACGTAAGCTGGGCCAAGCTCTCGGAGGCGCAGTTCCTCTCGGCCGTCAAGGTGATCGGCGAGGACCGTGTCGGCATGATCAGCGACATCACCAACGCCATATCGAAGGGGATGAAAACCAACATGAAGAGCATCAACGTGAGCAGCGACAGCGGCATGTTCGAGGGCATCCTCATCGTGTACGTCGAAAGCACCGACCACCTCGAGCGCGTGATTCAGCGCCTCCAGAAAGTGCAGGGCGTCAAGAGTGTGTTCCGCTTTGAATAAGGGAAGGATCCTCGCCGTCGATGTGGGTCAGAAGCGGTACGGATTGGCGCAGTCCGACCCGACCCAGACCATCGCGTCGGCCGTAGGGACCTTCCATCTCGACGATTTGCTGGCCAAGCTGAGGGAGATCACTGCCCGTGAATCCATCGGGACCTTGGTCGTCGGATGGCCCCTGAACATGGACAGCGCCGAAAGCGAGGCCACCGACCGCGTGAAGGCGTTCATCACCACTGTGGAGCGACGTTTCCCAGGGCTCACGGTTGTGAAATTCGACGAGCGGTTCACCAGCGTGATGGCGCAGCGCAGCATCCGCGAGGCGGGACTGACAAAGAAGAAGCGTCAGGAGAAGGGGCTGGTCGACACGGTGGCGGCGGTGATATTGCTGCAGGAATTCCTGCAGAAAGACGTAGGACGTAGGACGTAAGACGAAGGAAGGACGTAGGACGTAGGACGTAAGACGAAGGAAGGACGTAGGACGTAAGACGTAGGAAGGAAGGAGGATAGAGGAAGGAGGAGGGAGGACGGGGCTTTGTTTATGTTATAAACTCTAATCAGGAGTCTGACGGTTTTTCGAGCTGCAAGTTCAGCACAAACTCCTGTGGGGTCAGCCCGGTGGCCTGCTTGAATGACTTGAAAAAGTTGGATTTTGACGCAAAACCCGACATGTTTCCGACAGCTTCAATGGAGTAGGTCTCGGCCGCATTTTCTTTGAGCATTTTCTGGGCGTATCTAATCCGGTACCTTGTCTTAAATTGTGCGAAATTTTCTGGGAAAGCCACTGAGAAACAAAAGTTGACGTGATGTGGCGGAACACCCAGGTAAGACGCCACATCTGCAACTCGGAGATTCGGGTTCAAATAAGGAAATTCTTCTTCGAAATAGGTGACGATCTCATGCCGTAACTGACCAAAATAGTCAGTGGTATCTGAACTTGACGCCGTTTCGTCGGGCTGGTCGGATGCGCCACTTTGGGGGGCGACCACAACATCATCGTTGACTGAACCGTGGTCTTGGACTCGGGATGCCGCACGATCTTCTAAACGTGGATTCACTCCGGCAGGCTCAGGCTTCCAGTCATCAGGCCTCCTACCTTTTTGGATCAGTGCTCGTTCTTTCTCAGGTGCAACAAAACCGTAAACCAACTGCGGATAGAAAAGCATGGATGTTGGGATGAGCGCGAACAAAGCGGCACTTATGAACTGCCAGCTGTCTGCCGAGCTCTGCGCTGTCGCGATGCCATAGGAATAGAATACATTGAGAACGATTATATACCCGATAACCGACAACGTAGTGATGGTCAAAACGAAGTAAGACCAATTTTTAATTGCTAAATAATGGGACCGAATTTTCGTAACATCATTTGACTTAATGTTGGTGTTTTTTTTGAACACAATAATAAATGAAGCAGTCAAATACCCCAATAATAATAAGGGTCTTGAATAGGTGGTTACTGCAGAGGGTATAATGGTGTTAACATTGAGGTTTTTGTAGTAGTCGAAATCATTGATCATGTTGGCTGCAATCTGAAGTTTTTCATCCCATGGCCTGAACAGATACGGTACTATGCCAATGAGTGTGATAACAGACGGCATGAAGTGGATCCAGTCTTTTTTGTACAGCCCCCATTTGTCGCGTGTGATGGACCTGAAGTAGAAGTACAAAAAAGGACCGGCCAAGAAAAAAAGTGGCGAAAAATGCCCATAAAAGAAAGCAACCATAGTCGCATCCGTGCTGTAGACTACCACCTTGTGGTTCAGCACAAACAGGCTGTACACGCTTATGAACACAGCGAGATATAGGACGGCTCTGTTCTTCTCCCAGTTGTTGCGAACCGCCAGTATAGCCAGTAAAAAAGTGAAAATGGTAAGGAACTCAATCATTGGACCGAATGAAACCGCATGCCTTCAAGACCGAATGCGAGTGGGGGGCTTTTGAAATCGAAATATGCTTCAAAGTAATGCCACGGTAGATGAAGCGACCACATTGTAGACGGAATATACACAATGGACCCGTTGAAGTCTAACCAGTCCCCTTTTTAAAAATGCTACCGATTTCCTCCTTTGTTTAGGTGCTCAATTTATAAAGGAGACTCATTTTGCAGGAAATGAGCTGCTGTGGGGCCTATTATTGCGCCTGTGTAATTATAACGGTCAACGCGATCACAACGGACCCCCAACAGAACAGAATCATGCGATCTATCTCAAAAGCGACTCCATTCACACTACTATTTTTATCGCTGTTGTTTGTCGGCAGCACCGCACTCGCTCGGTCAACGCCAAATACAGCTGAAGAAAACGGATTTGGCACGGAGTTTGATAGCCGGCCGGTTACGGCGGCACTAAACACAAGCCACATGGTCTTAGAGTTCGATACCAGTTTAAGAAACAACGACTCAGACGCACTGGGTAACACCATATATCTCCCATTGGGCTCACTCGGCGATATTGTCAATATTTCAGTTGATTGGGGGGACGGAACCTCAGATGTATATACTGCCCCGGGAGAGCAATCGCACACCTATGCAGCGTCAGGTGTCTACACGGTGACCATCACGGGCCTTGCCAGCTCAGGAGCATCATTGACAAGTTACGGTTCAATCACAAGCAATGTACAAACTTCGAATGCAAGATTAACCAAAGTACTCAGCTTCGGTGATCTTGGGCTACAGTCTCTTTTTGCTGCATTCAGAAACGCCAAGAACTTGACCGAGGTGCCAAGCTCACTTCCCTCGTCCGTTACGAATCTGGCACAAACCTTTTTTGGAGCAACCTCATTTAATCAAGATTTAAGTGGATGGAATGTCTCTTCAGTAACCCTTATGAATGACACGTTTCGAGGTGCTGCTGCATTCAATGGGAACATTACTAACTGGAACGTGGGTAACGTCACTAGTATGAACCAAATGTTTAATGAAGCTAAGTTGTTTAATCAGGATATCAGTGGATGGGATGTAAGTAAAGTAACTGATATGAGTGGAATGTTTAGATACAGTGCTTTTAACCAGGATATTGGTAACTGGGTTGTTACAAGTGTTACTAATATGAGCACAATGTTTACTTTCACACCATTCAATCAAGATATCGGTGGATGGAATGTAAGCAATGTGAACAATATGAGTTCTATGTTTGGTTATGCGCGCTCCTTTAATCAAAATTTAGGTGCCTGGCAGGTAGGAAACGTGACGAACATGAGCAATATGTTTATTGCAGCAAACTCATTTGATCAAGATTTAAGTAAGTGGGAAGTAGGCAAGGTGACTAACATGAGTGGCATGTTTAGTGAGGCTACAGTATTTAATCAGAATATCGGCGGATGGGATGTAACCAGTGTAACTAACATGAGTAGCATGTTCAGCTACAATCCAGCCTTTAACCAAGACATAGGATCGTGGAACGTAGGCAAAGTGACGAATATGAGCTCAATGTTTAGATCGGCAACCAGCTTCAATCAAGATATCAGCGGATGGGATGTGTCAAGCGTTACCCTCATGAGTTCGATGTTCAGATCCGCCACAAATTTCGAACAAAATATCGGAAGCTGGAATATTGCCAAAGTGACAAACATGACCGATATGTTCAATTCCGTGGAGTTGTCAGTCGAAAATTATGATGCTCTGATATCAGGCTGGTCCGCCCAAACTGTATCCGCGAATGTTGCGTTTCACGGAGGAACCAGTAAATATTCATGCAGTGCCATCGCAGCAAGGGCAATTCTGACCGAGAGTCCCAATTCATGGACGATAACCGATGCAGGAAGATCGACAACTGCGTGTCCACCAGGAGCGCCCACCGATTTGAGTGTGACAGAACAGGATAGGGCTTTGGAAATAAGTTTCACTCTCGGCAATGACGGCGGCGGCGCGATCACCAACTACGAGTACCAGCTCGACGGGGGTGAGTGGGTGGCATTTGACCCGGCCGTGACGGCCTCGCCGGTCACGATCACAGGCCTGACCAACGGCACGCCGTACTCGATCAAGCTGCGCGCGGTGAACGAGATTGGCAGCGGTGCGGAGAGTGAATCGGTGACAGGTACTCCTGTCGGCCTGTCGTCGTTTGGCTGCGTCATCGTGGTTGGAAGCGGCGGTGCTGACGAGGGGAGCGGCTGGAAATATGCCAACAACACCATTTCACCGAGCTCGGCTTCCAATGTGAACGTGAACGCCTCGGATGTCCTGGCTAAAATGGCCCTGGGAGATTTGACCGTTGCGGGCTCATGCATCACGGTCAACGCCGACGTCAACTACTCGGCCGACGCCAACAGTCTGACGCTCAAAGCTAGCGGAAGCATCATATTGACCCAAGGATACAAGATCGCGACCAACGGTGGCGACGTGATCCTCTGGGCGGATGCCGACGCCGACCGAGCTGGTGGTATCCGGGTAGGAAGCGACTTCGCAGGTGTCTTCACGACCGCAATCAGCTCCAACGGGGGCGATATCATTCTCAGCGGCGGAACAGACCCTGTTTCAGGTTACGCTCAATTTGACTCGAGTTTCGGCGTAGCCTATTCGAATTATTATTATTCTTTGGGCGTATTCGGAGCGACACTCGATGCAAGCGGTTCTGGAGAGACTCATGGAGACATCCTGATCCGTGGCAATGGTGGGAACACCTTCACCGGGCTGCTGTGGTCGGTTGACATCGGCGGGCAATACGGCGCCAACACCAAGCTCATGACCAAGGGAGCCGGAACCATCACCATCGTGGGCGACGGAAGCGAAGCTCCACCAAACCCAACGCCCAATAACAGCCGCAATTCGGTAGGGGTAAACGCACGGGGCACCTATGAGACCGAATCTGGCGACATTCACGTCATTGGAAAGGCCAACGTGGCCAGACTCAATGCCAGAGGAATTGTCGCCGTGGCCAGCATGCAGTCCGTGAGTGGGTCCGTCACGGTCGATGATCAGACCCCGAGTACAAACAGCGTCAACTACACGGGTACCTTCATCACTCAATCAACGCTAGGGAAAGGAACCTTGGCATCCTCTTCAAGCAATTTGAGACTTGTGGCCGACAAAATCATTTTACAGGGACCACTAAGTATGACAACGACCGGCAGTGTCACAATAGAGCCAGTTGGGGACAGCTTTCTGGAAGTGGTCGCCCTTCCCTCGGGAGTGGTCATAGACGACACGGCCACAAGCTTTACGATTGGGAAATCCACCAACCAGTCCGGAGTCACGATCTCCTCGCCCCAGAGCGTGGCGGGGCCAATTTCGGTGTATGGGGGGTATATTCAGGTGAATGCAAACCTGACGGCTACCGAGGGGGATATTCTGCTCGACGCGGATGCCGGGACACCGTTGAACACGGGGAAAGACGGTGTGATCGTCGCCGACAATGTGACAGTCGAAACCGTCACGTCCGGTGACGTCACCGTGATCGGCAGAACCGGAAACGGCAATTTGAGCGGTGTCAAGGGATACACGGATGCTTCGGGCACGGCGATAACGTCGGCAGGAGCACTGTCTATCACGGGCATTTCAAATTCCACATCCAACACCGTCACCAGGGGATTCTGGCTGCGCGGAACCTACACGGCCGACGGCGACATCACGCTCACTGGCCGTGATGACACCGGAGACGATGCGACGTTCACCGGGGCCAGGATAACATCGACCAACGGGGCTGTGGACGTCTATGCGAAAACAGCTGACGATGACGGCTCAGGTGCCTTCTACACAGGCGGGACGAACACCCTGACGGCAAAGAACGACATCAGCATTTTTGCGGACGGGATGTTTTTGAGCGCCTCTGTAATTGCCTTCGACACAGACGGGAAAGTGAACCTGTTACCAACGGCCGGTTCCACAACATTCACCTCAGCAATGACGCTGGGCGCTGGCAACACGTTCGACACCGGCATCACGGGCTTGACGGTCGGAGTCGCGACCAACACGGCCGACATAACGCTTAACGGGGTAGTCAACATTGCCGGGCCCATCACGCTTTATGGCGGAAACGTTGCCATCAAAGCGGCCCTGACTGCCACCGGCGCTGACATCAACCTGCACGCCACCGGCGCTGTGACCCAGACGGCAGCCGTCACCGCCGACGGGCTGGGCCTTCACGGCACGGGCACCTTCACGCTGACCAATGCCGGCAACAACGTGGCCACCATCGCAGGTGGGGACGCCGAGACCAAGCTGGGCAGCCTGAGCTTCACGGATGCCAGCGGCGGACTGGCCATCGGGTCGGTGAATCCGGTCGGCATCACCTCCACGGGCAAGGTCCTCGTCGAGACGCTCGCCGGCGACATCACGATCTCGGAGGGAATCGCCACGGATGCCACCACGGCCGACGCTGTGGTCGTCAACGCCGGCAAGAGCACCGCCATCGGCACGGTCACGGGCGGCGACATCAAGATCAGCGGCGAGCCTTCGGTCACCACGGGCACCGGCGGCATTGCCAAGCTCCTGAGCGGGAGCAAGGACGCCAGCACGGGTCTGAGCGGGTTGGCAGGGGAGGGAAACACCCGCTTCTACGCCGATGAGACGACCACCACGTTCACCCCGGCCCTGGAGGCAGGCAACGTGTATGCCGTGTACCGTGAGCTGGGCATCACGGCGCCTGAGGCGCCGACGGATCTGGCGGCCACGCCGGGCGACGGCCAGATCGAGATCAGCTTCACGCCGGGCAGCGACGGGGGCAGCGCGGTCACCAACTAGGAGTACAGCAGGGACGGGGGCCTGACATGGACGGCCGTCGAGCCCGCCGTCACCTCCTCGCCGGTCACGGTCACGGGCCTGACCAACGGCACGGAGTACTCCGTCGCCCTTCGGGCGGTGAACGCCGCGGGGGACGGGGATTCCTCGGGCGAGGTGACGGCCACGCCGCGCACGGTTCCGGGCGCCCCGGCGATCACGGGTCTCACGCCGGGCGACGGCCAGCTCGAGGTGGCCTTCACGGCGCCAGCCAGCGACGGGGGCAGCGCAATAACCGATTATGAGTACAGCCTCGACGGCGGGGCGACCTGGGTGGCCGTGGGATCGACGGCGTCGCCCTTCACGATCACGGGCCTGGCCAACGGCACGTCCTACGCGGTGCAGCTGCGGGCGGTGAACGCCGTCGGAGCGGGGGCGGCCTCGGGCGAGGTGACGGCCACGCCGCGCACGGTTCCGGGCGCCCCGGCGATCAC
>CAYZWQ010000068.1:0-13481 GCA_964481355.1 uncultured Chitinophagales bacterium | reverse complement strand
TTGTGAGCTTATCTCCGAGCCGAAGGCGAGGAGTCAGTCGAACAACCTTGTATTTGCTGCACTACTAATGGCTCAGAAATATGCTCATACAAAGGAGGGTTTATCTAAGGCTTTTCGAATCACTAGTCACTAGTCACTGGTCACTTCCTCAACAAATCCCGAATCTCCCGTAGGAGCTCCACCACTTCGGCATTGTCGGCGATGGTTGTTGCTCCGATCGTCGTTGGCTCTCGGGACTGTTGCCGCAGGGCGTCGCGCTGGGCCATCACGGTGTCCTTGAACCTTTCCATGTCTTCAATGCCGATCAGCTGCATGTCGCTTCCCTGTGGGTTGCTGCTGCCGGCCGTCTCAATCTTGAGGATCCTCAGGTTGAAGGCGTTCAGGAACGGGTTTTGGATGAAGGTCAAGTCCTGGATATTCTCGAGCGGGATTGTCTTCTCAACTTTGAACATTACCCCCTTGCGAAACTGGATATGTCGGTCCGTGAGGCTGCACTCGAGGTGGTCGTAGTACCGCTTGGAGTAGTACCTGCCGAGACCGAGCAACCAGACGACCATCACCGGGATACCCACGATGGTTACAAACAGCACAAGGGCTACATACCAGTACAGGTAGGAAGTGATGCGTGGGTTGAAGGTGGCTTTTAGTGTCATGTGGTGATCTCCCGGTCTGTTTGACGTGAATACTGCAGTTCAGATGGCCAATGAGGTGACAGTCCTGAATATCGCAATCGATGGCAATGCATCCAAATTTGTACAGCTTTGTCCCGCTCGTTGCAAAGTGCCGGTCTCCGTTTTACATTAGGGTACTACGCAATGAATGTAAGGGAGACACCGATGGACTTGCAGATTTCAGACAATCGTGCGACGGCAACTCAGGAAGCAGACGGAAGCGAAATGGACGAGCGCTACTTTGACAATCTTCGCGCCACCGAGTATGGTATGCTCGATCGGCAGGGTCACATCTACCTCGACTACACCGGAGGTAATCTCGTTCCGCTGTCATTGCTGCGTCGCCACCACGAACTGCTGGAGACATCGGTGTTGGGGAACCCTCATTCCACCAATCCCACCTCGCAGCTGGCAGGACATCTTGTCGAGGAGGCGCGCGCAAAGGTGCTCGACTTTTTCGGCGCTCACGACTACCACTGCATCTTCACCCAGAATGCCAGCGCCTCGCTCAAAATCGTCGGCGAGAGCTACCCATTCACATCCGGCAGTCGGTTTGTGCTGACCAGCGACAACCACAACTCGGTGAACGGCATCCGCGAGTTCTGCAACGGCAAGGGGGGAAGCACCCATTATGCCACCCTCAACTACAAGGATCTGACCATCGACGAGTATCATCTGTCGAAACTGCTCGCTCAGCGCAAGGAGGGTACCCACAACTTGTTCGCATTTCCTGCGCAGAGCAATGTGAGCGGCATCAAGCACGATCTGTCCTGGATAGCGAAGGCCCAACAGATGGGGTATGACGTGCTGCTCGACGCGGCCGCTTATGTGCCCACGTCGAGGTTGGACCTGTCGGTGCACAAACCGGACTTCGTCTCCATTTCGTTCTACAAAATCTTCGGGTACCCGACCGGCATCGGATGCCTGCTTGTGCGCAAGGACACCTGCGCCAAGCTGGTCAAACCCTGGTTTGCCGGTGGGACGGTAACGCTCGTCTCCGTTGTGAGCCAGAACAAGTTCCTGGCAGACGGCAACGAACGGTTCGAAGACGGCACCCTGAACTACGCCGGCATCCCTGCCGTCACCTACGGGCTCGAGTACATCGAGTCGATCGGCTACGGGCGCATCGGACGGCGCATCCAGTACCTGATCCGCTACCTCTACGACCGGCTCGCGGCCTTGAAGCATCCCAACGGCGCGGATAAGGTGCGCATCTTCGGCACGCACGATTTCGGGAGGCGTGGCGGCAACATCATCCTCAACTTCTTGGACCCCGGCGGCAGGGTGATCCCCTTCGAGGAGGCCGAGGAGCGGGCCAATGCCAAGATGATCTCCATCCGCTCAGGCTGCTTCTGCAACCCGGGAATCGACGAAATCAACAACTGCATCACCACCGAAGAGATGTCGACCTATTTTTCAACCCACCAGAAGGGCGACTACCACGACATGGTCGCGACCCTGGGCAAGATGAGGGGTGCGATACGCGTGTCGGTCGGCTTGGCGACGAATCTGGCCGATCTGGATGCCTTCGTCGAATTTGCGGGAGAGATGGCCTCAAGGGATTCAATGTGACCTTGGGAATCAGTTACGCTCTTGCGCGACATCCCAGTCGATTCCGAATCGCTCCTTCAGATAGGGCTTGAGCGGACCCAAACCAATTGCAGATCTTCGTTGATCCACGTAATGCGGTTCAAGTATTGGATACAGCTCTCTTATCATGCCGTTAAAGCGGATCTGTGTGCCATACAATTGTGATTTTCCCTCTTCTACCAATAATCGGTCCCGCATTTTCGCATAAAGCAGCGGTTCCGCCTCTCCATCGTTAAACGCTTTCTCCAGCATCGGAAAGTAGGCAGACCGGATTTCGTAGCTTGCATGGTTGATAACGAGGGCCGCACCCGCGGCAGCGTATTCCGTCACCACCGAAGCATACGGCCAACCGTAGTTGTCTAACAGCTCAAGAAGCCGTCTCTCATTCTCGTGCAGATTCTTTTCCTCCATCGCAAGTACGGGAAAAATGGCAGGAGTGCCGAAATATCCGCCATTCCGCATGTACTTGTTCCGTTCGATGTTGCCGGCGTACATGAAGCCTTGATCCCTGACAATCATTCGAAAAAGCTCCTTTGCAAAGGCCTGATTTCTGACCGGTCCGTTTTGTGCCTCATATTTTCGAAATTGCTCATCCTCAACCGCCTCCCAGCGCGGATCATCGATCAGGCTTAAGAACTGTGGATCAAAAAGGGGATTCAGGGTTGAGTCCTCCCTGAGGGCCACATCCAGGAAATAGAAGGATGTGTCCCGCATCGTAGATGTCCATAGCAGCGCGGTGGTGGTGGCCAACTTGTAGGAAAGGTCGGCGGATGGATGCAGTGCATATTCGGATGCGTACGCAGCCAGCGCGGGTGCCAAGAGCCCTGCCTGTTTCAGGCTGTCGCCCTTTACATGGCCTTCTTGGGCAGAAGCGTGCATGGCTGTAAACGAACAGAGCAGTAGAATTACTAATTTTTTCATGATGCCGTAGAGTAACGAATTGACCCCATTGTCACAACACGTTGATTTATGTTTCATGACAGAATGCCCAGTAGCCGGTTGAAAAGCGTCGATTCCATGTTTTTTAAATCTGAAATGTGCTCAGCTGCTCGTTTTGGTATCGTTTCGGCCGACAAGAAATGGATAGCAGTGTGCAGGTCATGCCAGTCGCCCAGTTCTTGTTGCAATTCTTCGATCGATTCGATGTCAAGATTCGTCCTCCTCTGGATTTTTTCGGGCAGCATGTGGTAGACGTGCATCATCCTCTTTATGCGGATTCTGTATAAATGCATCCCATCAGCGTCATCATGCTTCAGTATCGCCTCCTGCATGTCGGTGAAGTACTTCGTGATTGTTTTGAAGCCGATCTTCTCTTTGAGCAAGCCACACTTTTTCTGAAAGTCATTCAGGCTGCTCTGATGAACGGATAAATTTCGGATAAATGAGTCCGCCAGGGTCTTCTCACTGCGTTCCAGCTGCGCGATAAGACGTTTTGGGGGATGGGGAAACTGTTTGAGCATCGACAGATGCACTTGGATTTCCCTGATTGCTCCAGCCTCTTTGAACAGGGGCTTCAGCTTGGCGCTCGGGAATTTCCTGTCGAAGGCATACTCGGCAAATGCATGTGCCGCCTTGATTTTTTTGAGGTCGACACGTAAACGGTGCAGACTTTCAGACTGTCTGTTGCTCGCGAAATCAGACAGATGCCGACCCGCAGATGTGAGGAGGTCTCGCACATGGGTAGTTAAGACATCTTTCTTCATGATCCTTGCATCCCAGATAGCCTGATTCACGCATCATTCCTGTCTTGCTGACTATCATCTATATACGCATTTTTGGATCGATATTGTAAACGAATCGTGATGTCGCATCACTTTGAGGTGACAATCTAACCCTTTTTGCAGGACAAAGCAGAATCAGCACACAAATCTGACAGCTTGACAGCCGATTCAACCTTTGATTTCAACGCTGAGCTGGCGGCCGTCTTCGTGTGCCTTTTTGTCCATGTTTGAGCCGACGGTAATTCCGATCGCCATGCCGATGGGCAGTCCGATTCCCAACAGTCCCATGCTTCCCATCGCAGTGCCAAAAGCCACGCCGAGGGGCAGCCCGAAGGCGGACATCCCCACCACCATCCAAAGGTTGCGGTAATAGTTGATCGGCACAATTTTGAGCTCTTTCTCAAGCAGTTTCACGATGTCGTTCTGTTTCTTCTTGAGCAGCTTGTGCAGGGCATACTCCGTCTTGGTGGTCGCGTTTAGCTCCTCAACGGCGTCATTGATCGATTGGACCACATAGTCGGGAAGATCCCTGCTTTTCAGGTCGTTGAGGATGTACTCAATCTGCGTGTGGTACAGGTTCGACTTGGCGCTCAGCGCCGCGTTGGGGTTTTCGTTCAGCTGGGTGAGGTGCATGCGAAACCTGAGGTGTTGGTTGGTGCCCAAAACAATAGGGCACTGACCTTAACTTGTCAGTGCCCCCTTAAACTTCAGATTAACGCATATGAAGTGATTTTCAAAACCTGTGATGGAAGCGAATGAACCGCATTACAGGCGGGTTTTTTAGATGGGTAATCTCCATAACGAATCGTTCTTGGTCGACAGCTTACGGAGCAAACCCTTGTTAGACAGCTCGTTTAGTATCGCCTCGCTCCGCGATCTCGGCGTACCCGAAAGTTCGGAGTACTCTTTGGCGGTCAACGAGTCGAACGTGCCGAAAAGGGACTTCCACTCTGTGGCATACTCACGCTTTTCAGCTAGGGGCTGCAGCTTCAGAATTGCCGTTTCGAAGTTTGAGTACGGCTTCGAGCCGTAAACGAGCTCTTTGTTGCCTTGGTTGTCGGTGAAGAATAGGGTCGGGAAGCCACGGACCCCCATGGATTGTGCCAGACCGAGGTCTTGAAGGAACAAAAGCTTGGCATCGCCGTCGAAGTCCGACTTGAATCGAGCAGGGTCCAGACCGACGCGCTCTGCCGCCGTCGCAAGGTGTTCCCATTTTGCGATGTTCTTTTTCTCGAGGAAGACCATTTCTCGGATTTCCCTCAGAAAAAGCAGCGAATTTTGCTCACCCTGCAGCTGTGCAGCCTTGAACGCAATGGAAGGGGGATAGGACGAGTGCAGGGGATCTTCGAGCCACACATCGCCGTCGATGGGCATGTCGTAGTAGACGCTGACCTCGTCCCAGTGGTGGGCAACATCGGATGGTTTGCTGATGCCGCCACTGTTGTAGCTCCAGTCAGGAAGGAGGCCGCCCATTCGGTACTCAATCTGTATAATATCGCCATACTCGAGTTTCAGCTTTCGGAGCTGTGGTTCGATGGCCCAACACGACGAGCAGATCGGGTCGGTGAAGTAAATGACTTTGACCGGTTTGATGGAGTCGACAGGTAGTGTCTCGGTGTTGGATGAAGCACCCGGAATTTCGCAAAATCCGGTTTCAGGGTCGCATAACAAAGGATTGCTCATACTGATTACAACGTTTCGTTGAGGCTGCCGGTCACGCTGGACGAATCGTCAGCCTCAGGTTTCATGTTATTTTATCCTGTCTAAAGATACCCACTAGATGATGTGTAAATACTATGGGTTTCCTTTTAGAAAGTGCTTTCCATTGGGAAACTATTCTCTGATCCTCTACCTTTTCTATCAATCCACACTTCAGTCCGCAAACCACATTCCCAAATCCTGTCTCACATTATGCGTAAAAAACCCAGAATTAACGACACTCCCGTGTGCCAAGTTCGCATGCGGGCCATCAGAGACGCCATGGACATTCTTTCGGGCAAATGGAAATTTCACATCCTCGGCACGCTCATTGAGGGTAGCACGCTCGGCTTCATGGACCTTATGCGCGAAATTGACGGCATCGGCACAAAGATGCTTTCCAAGGAACTCCAAGACCTCGAAATGAACAAACTAGTCCAGCGCAAGGTGCTCGACACCAAACCGGTTACGGTCGAGTATTCGATCACCGAGCACGGCCGGACCCTTGTTCCGCTCATCAATGCCCTGGCCAACTGGGGTATGGAGTATCGTGCGTCGGTTGTTGCTGAAACGAGGATTTAAGAGTGAGTATTGGAAAATTGCTGTGGTACTCTACCCTTGGTAAACGTTCTTGTAATGCCACTCTAGCTTGTCTCGATCTGGGCGCATCCTGGCATTACCGGGCAAGACGGTGAGCGTTTGATTTTCAAGTCGATAATAGGCTTTTCCGTTGAAATAGGATTCGCGAATCCTTGGGCTGACCTTAATCTGATACTCAGGTGTCACCGAAACCAACCCTTTGTCAAACAACTTATGAAAATCTGTCCGAAGTAAAAGGCCGTTGGTGACATCGTGGGTCCCACTTTTTGAGTACGGCACAATATGAGCAGCGTCCAGTACATCAAGAGTATTCTCTCCTGTAATGGCGCATCGCCTTTGGTATGCATCGGTGACTAGTACTCTGAATGCAGACTGTCCGAGTCTAGGTTGCACTAAAATGGGTTCTCCGTACTTGACGCCATCGTCCAAAATTTGAACGTCGCCATAATGCTTTTCGCTCGACTGAGTATTAGAACTTGCAAAAAGCATCGAAAATTGATTCCAAATTAAAGCCCCATCCCGTTCATTGGAATCATAAAACTTTCCACGAACAATGTTTCGAGACCATCCATCGGGGTTTTCTAACCAATCATGTGGTTCGAGAAATACAGGATTCGCAATAATCGTACATCCGATATAAGGATCCGTACTCCGATCCTGGATGTGCCGACCTATAAGTCGTTGGAATTCATCAAAACTGGATGCGCCGTTTTTCTCACCAAACACTTCCCATGCCAGAGACAATGGTAGATTGCTATTTCCAACAAAGAAACCACCACCCGCAATGTGGTTGTAAGGATTCTTAAGTTTGAATAAGAAAGGCATCCCAATGGGGGCATGCGACAGAAGTGGTTTTGCACTTGGGATCCAAAAATTAACCTCGTCTAAACTGCGTTCAGCAAGATAGTTGAACCACTGGTTATCGGTTGTTCCAACCCAGAATTTCATTTATATACCATGATCATGGATTTTCCTGTTTCGCGTTACAATACATAATTGCTGTCTACAATACTAGTGGTAGACTGAAACGAAAACCATAAGGCAAGTTGTTGGTTTGAGCCTTTGAAAAACCCAACCCTTAATCATTGTTAAACGTTGGGTCTCATTGCAATGGAGCAAGAAAACGCTTGGGATGCTCAGAAAGAAGGACCTTGCATGTATCTCAACCATCGAAGTGTCGGCGAACAAACTTGCAATTGATTACAAGCATAAACGGAACGAATCATCCAATACGAACGATTCTGTTTCATACATACACCCCTACAAGCCGTGCTCCACATTCTCAATTACCTCATCGTTGCCAGTATCTTCGTCGCTGTCTTAAAACAGCACGAAACAGCTAATACCCCCAACGATCCCACATCCCCGACCGAAACTACCCTCATCGACTTCAGTGAAACGGTTGCGAACAGCTGGCAGATCGTGAACGACAACGTGATGGGCGGCATATCGAGGAGCTCATTCCGGATGCACACCGACGGATATGCCGTCTTTAGCGGTACGCTATCGCTCGAGAACAACGGCGGATTCGCATCGGTCCGGGCCCAGACACGGTCTGCGGCCGATTTGTCGGACTTCAAGGGACTTTCAGTGCGCGTTCTTGGCGACGGCAAAACGTACTGCCTGAGGCTTCGCACGGTTGAAAATGGGCGTCTCACGTGGTTCTCCCACGAAACGCGCTTCAGCACCAAACGGGGGGAGTGGGAGACGTATTTCCTGCCATTCTCCGAATTCAAGGCCGAATTCCGGGGTACACCGGTACGTGGCAATCCAACGCTGAATGCCAAAGCAGTTGCCGAAATCGGCTTCATGATCCAGGACAAACAGGAGGGATCCTTCCAACTCGGTGTGAGCAAGCTGAGCGGGTATCGGTGAGATCTAGGCGAACACCCTTGCATAGCTGAGCTGTCAAAGACAGGTCACCCCTTGTCGTCCCTTCTCCTTATCTTTCCCCTCTTCTCAGTCCTCAATCCACAATCCATTGCTCTTAGCAATAGAGTCTTCCTGCGACGAAACCGCCGCCTCCGTCTACGACGGTGAGCGCATCCGGTCGAACGTGGTCGCCACGCAGGCGATCCATGCGCGCTTCGGTGGCGTGGTGCCCGAGCTGGCCTCGCGCGCGCACGACACGGCGATATGGCCGACGGTGCTGCAGGCGCTCGAAGAGGCCGGTGTGACGATCGAGCAGGTCGATGCCGTTGCCGTAACGCAGGGCCCAGGACTCGTTGGCGCCCTCCTCGTGGGCGCCGGTTTCGCCAAGGGGCTGGCCCTTTCCCGGCAGTTGCCCCTGATCGGCGTGAACCACCTCGAGGCCCACACCTATGCCGCATTCATCGAGCACGAGCCCCAGTTTCCGTTCCTGTCGCTCGTGGTGTCGGGCGGACACACCCGCCTGGAGCTGGTACGCGATTGGTTCGACCACGAGCTGCTTGGTCAGACTCGCGACGACGCCGCCGGAGAGGCCTTCGACAAGATCGGCAAACTTCTTGGGCTCGCCTATCCCGCCGGACGCGAAATGGACGCGTTCGCTCGTACCGGCAATCCCAAGTACCATCGCTTCCCGATGGCATTGATGGACGAACCCTACGAGTTCAGTTTCTCCGGTCTCAAAACCAGCGCCCTCTATCACCTTCAAGACCTCGAAAAGCAGGGCATCCCCATCGAAGGGCAGCTCTTGGCCGATATTTGCGCCTCGGTGACCGACGCCATCGTGAACGTGCTTGCCATCAAAACCGAAAGGGCCCTCCTCGCAACCGGCGCCCGTAGCCTTGTGGTGGCAGGAGGGGTGTCGGCGAACAGCCAGCTCCGTGCCCGCATGGCGGAGCTCAGAGGTAAGCTCGGCATCCAGCTGTGCATCCCGGCGCCTGCCTACTGCACCGACAATGCCGCCATGATCGCCATCACCGGCTGGCACCGCCACCGCATGGGGCATACCGACGCGCTCGACATGAAGGTGTATGCCTCCATGTCCGATGCCTGAAACACGCAGGGAAATCGGCTGTTTTTGCCTATCTTCGACTCCATGAACACGTACGAAGACCTGCTCCGACAGTCGATCCGAGATACGGCCACTGTGCTGTGCGTCGGGCTCGATCCAGACCTGCACCGCTTGCGTGACACGTGGCAGCGTCCGGGCGAGAGCGACGCATCGGTGGTGGAACGCTTCTGCAAGGCGGCCGTGGCGGCAACGTCTGACGTTGCGTCGTCCTACAAGCCCAATCTGGCCTTCTTCGAGGTGTTGGGGCGCGACGGACTCCGGGTCTTCGGTGAAGTGTGCAGTTCGATCCCATCCAGCAGGCTCATTATTGCCGACGCCAAGCGCGGCGACATCGGCAATACGGCCGACCGCTACGCCACCACGTTTTTGGAGGTGTTCGACTGCGACGCCATCACACTGTCGCCCCTCATGGGACTTGAAACCCTGAACGCATTCACGACCCGCGCCGACAAGGCGGTGTACGTGCTCACCTTGACATCCAACCCAGGCGCCGATGATTTCCTCAGTCAACCTGCCGGCGGTTTCCCGTCACTCGCCGAAGTCATCGCCCACAAGTTAGGCGTGTACGATCAGGTGCGACCCGCGCATGTGGGGATGGTGATCGGAGCTACGCGTCCGCAGGCCATGGCGCCTCTGCTGAAGGCGCATCCGGTCGGTGGCCTCCTTTTGCCCGGCGTGGGTGCCCAAGGCGGCGATGTAGACACCCTCATAAAAGCGCTCGACGGCCATCAAGGCATACCGGTCGTGCCCGTCAGCCGTGGCATCCTGTTCGGCCCTGAGCTGGGTGAGGCTGGAATCCGCCAACGTGCCGTTGCTTACCACCAAATGCTCCACACGCTCAGCCAGGCCTATGTCTGATACCATGAAGGCGCTTCCCGTCGTCGACATTTACACCGACGGCGCCTGCAGCGGCAATCCGGGTCCAGGTGGCTGGGCCGCCTTGCTGCAGTACAATGGCAAGGAGAGGGAGCTTTCGGGCGCCGACCGTGCCACCACCAACAACCGGATGGAGATGACCGCCGTGATCCGCGCCCTTCAGGAGCTAAAAAAACCGTGTCATGTGCGGTTGCACAGCGACAGCGCGCTCATCATCAACGCCATGACCCAGGGGTGGATCGAGAACTGGCAGGCCAAAGGGTGGCGCAAGGCCGACAAGAAGCCCGTCGAGAACCGCGAGCTTTGGGAGGAGATGCTGGCCGCGATGCGCCAACACCGCTTAGAGTGGATTAAGGTCAAAGGCCATGCCGACGACGAACGAAACAACCGAGTGGACGCCCTTGCTGTGGCAGCCATCAAAACTTTATAAATACCATCATGATAAATAACTGGTTCGAGCATTGGTTCGACAGCCCCCTTCACGAGCAACTGTACACGAAGCGCGACGAAAAGGAGGCCAACCGTCTAGCCGAGCTCATCGCTGGTCATTTTCCTGTTGCTGAGTATCCGACGTTGTTGGACCTAGGATGCGGAAGAGGCCGGCACAGCATCAATTTCGCGAAACGAGGGTATCGTGTTACCGGTGTCGACTTGGCTCCGACAGCCATATCGAGTGCCAAGATGAGTGCGGCACAGGCTGGAGAGGCGATTGATTTCCGCGTGGGCGACATGCGGGCGCCTTTGGACGAGACCTTCGACGTTGTGGTGAATCTGTTTACTAGCTTCGGGTATTTTGCCAGCGAAGCCGAGAACGAGCTGCCCATCGCCGCCATGGCGAAGATGGTTCGAAGCGGTGGTCAGGTCTGGATCGACTTCCTCAACCCCGGCTATGTACGCGCGAATCTCGTTTCGAACGACGAGGGATCCATTCCCGACTGGAGCTATAGCATCCGCCGGTGGATCGAAGACGGGGCCGTGCGCAAGGAAATCCATCTGATCGAGGATGCTTCCGGCGACGAGCAGATCTTCACCGAGTATGTGAAGCTCCTCGAACGTGGGTGGTTCGAGACTGTTTCGAGCAAATATGGGCTGAAAATGCAGACGATCTACGGCGATTATGACGGCAATGTTCATGATCCGATAACCTCGCCTCGTCAGATTATGGGGTTTGTGCGGGTGTAGTTTGGGTAGGGAAATCAGAAGGTCCTTCGCCGACACTTCGGGCTACGCCCTCTAGTTCCTTCACTCCGTTCAGGATGACAACGTCAGCTTAGGATGACAAACGCAACTTTTCTAAAAGAAAGGCGGCGCTTCGCGCCGCCTTTCCCCTACCCACTTTGCAATGCGTGTCATTGTGAACTGACACACTGAGCGAAGCGAAGTGTCGGTGAACAACCTTGTCGGAGCGATGTACATCGAAGTGTCGGTGAACAACCTTGTCGGTACGATTTACATCGAAGTGTCGGTGAACAACCTTCTTGGTGCGATGTACATCGAAGGGTCTGTGAATGTTCTACTGCCCCTCGCTTCTCGTTTCTCGAAAAAAAAAGCCCCGTCTGAAATTCAGACGAGGCTCTTAATAGTTTCTGTATATCTCTGTCCGTTGCCTTATTTATCTCGAAGTGCCTTATTCAGGTCTTGGTAAGTTTCGATACCCTTGGTTGTGACACCGCCGGCCATTTGGGGCTCGCGCAGCAGATGCGTCAGATGTTAGAAAATAAAGGCTGCCGCAATCGCGATGACCAGGATGGTTAGATAGAACATCTGTACATCCTTCTTTGGCTTCTTGAGATGCAGCACCTCTTTATAGATCATGTGATTCAAGCCGTTTTTGTAATGCTTTTCATACAATTTAGCTCTCATGTCACACCTCCCTATGTTTAAAGGTTGATAGTGCTGTTATCTGTGTACGAGGTAACACCTTGTATACGATTGGAATATAGGGTTATTGTCCAATATTACCAAATTGTTAACAAAGTGTTGCCGATTACCGCTTAGCAACGGCCATCAGCGTGCACCTTGAGGTGCAGACGAGCTTGCCGTCCTGCGTTTCGATGCGGCACTCCCACACCTGAAGCTGGCGGCCGACGTGGACGGGCTTTGCCCGGCCCACCACCATGCCACTTCGCACGGCACGGATGTGATTGGCGTTGATCTCGACGCCCACGGCTGTGTGCGTGTTGGGATCCAAATGCAGCCAGGCACCGATGCTGCAGAGCGTTTCGGCCAAAGCGACGGATGCCCCTCCGTGGAGAAGCCCGACCGGCTGTACCGTTCGGTGGTCGACCGGCATCGTTGCGATCACCTCGTCCTTATCAAGTTTGACCAGCTCCATGCCCAAGGCATCCCCCATGGTCTGAGGCGCATGCTTCAGCAAGGCAATCAGCTCGGGGTGTACATGCTCAGAAATGGTTGCGTTCTCAAATTTCATCAGAACTTGGCCGGTATGTTGGTGTCCATCATCATTTGTCCATCGATCACCGTTACGGCCTCACCTGCAATCATGAGCTCGTCAACGGCGGTGTCGGTGGCATGCATCTGGATGTGGACCACACCCGGCCGGTCGATGAAGCGTCCCTGTTCAGCCTTGAAATTGAACAGCTTCTGGTCTTCCTTCAAGAATCCGTTGTACCACAGAAATACGGCCATGGGTCCGTTGGCCGAACCTGTCACCGGGTCTTCGAAAATGCCCATTGCCGGTGCGAAGAAACGCATGTGCCAGTCGATGTCCTTCGAACCGGTGTCCATGGTGACCACCGCAAATCCGCTCAGGTCGTGGCGCTCGCCCAGACGTTTGAGCAGATAGGGGTTCGGCTCCAACGATTTGAGGCTGTCGAAATCCTTCACGGGCACGAACACGTATCCGTTGTGGGTGATCTGCGGCCTGACTTTCTGACTGAGCTCGATTTCTGAGAGCCCAAGCGCGCCGCATAAGTTGGAGATGTCTCCGGGGAAGGGGAAAAATTTCGGCACGGGTAGGCTCATACGAATGTAGGGCCGCAGATCCTGCCATTCGACATCCACCGTGATGATGCCCGATTTCGTGTCGACCAGAAAAGTCTGAGGTTCATCCACTTCCAGGCCGAACATGCCCTCCTCGGCCATGGCGTGGAAAGCGGCAATGGTTGCATGGCCGCACAGGTCCACTTCTTGGGTGGGTGTGAACCAGCGCAGTTGCAGGTCGACATCCTCGTTGGGGGCATCCAGCACAAATGCCGTTTCGCTCACGTTTATCTCGCGCGCAATCCGGAGCATGTCTTTGTTGCTGAGTCCCTGGGCTTCCAAGACCACTCCAGCGGGGTTGCCAGCGAACGGTTTACGGGTAAA
>CAYZWQ010000067.1:1243-13677 GCA_964481355.1 uncultured Chitinophagales bacterium | reverse complement strand
CTCGTGACCAACGGCGATTGCCTTGATCATCTCATCTTCCGATACTTCCTGAAACTCGCCTTCCACCATGGCGATACTGTCCATTGTACCGCCGACAACCAAATCGAAATCGGACTGGCGGACTTCCTGCACCGTCGGGTTAACGATGTAATCGCCATTGAGGCGTCCAACTCGCACTAGGGCGCTTGGGGTTTCGAACGGGATGTCGGATACGACGATGGAAATGGACGTTGCCACGCCTGCCAGCACGTCGGCGTCGTTCTCGGCGTCGGAAGATATCACCTGGCATATGACTTGAGTCTCATTGTAATACCCTTCGGGGAACAATGGACGGATTGTGCGGTCGATGAGACGGCACGTTAAAATCTCTTTTTCGGAAGGGCGACCTTCGCGCTTTATGAATCCACCCGGGAATTTCCCGCCGGCGGCGAACGCCTCGCGAAACTCTACCGTGAGCGGGAAGAAGTCCTGTCCCTCTTTTGCCTCGTAGTTGCTTACAACGGTGGCCAAAACCATGGTGTCACCCATGCGTATCACTGTTGAACCATGCGACTGCTTGGCCAAACGTCCCAATTCTACGCTCAGGGTTTTGCCCGGTGCGAATTCTACTGACCTGATTTCTGCTTTCATCTTTTCCTTTTCAAATTAACGGCTTTGTTGCAACCACCTTCTAGTCGAACGGAGCGCTTCAAGCAGCGGTGGTCGCTTGCTTACTGCTTGAATCGCCGTCTGCAAAAACAAAGAAGGCACGCCATTCCGTGCCTTCATGTATCCGTTTACTTACGAATATTGAGAGCTTTGATCAGCTCACGGTAACCATCAAGGTCATGCTTCATGAGATAGTCGAGCATGTTGCGGCGCTTACCTACCAACTTGAGAAGCCCCAGACGCGTCGAGTGGTCTTTTTTGTGGGTCTTCAGGTGTTCGGTCAAACGATTGATCCGCTCCGTGAATAGTGCGATCTGAACCCTGGTGTTGCCAGTGTCCTGCGCATCGCTTCCAAACCGGCTGATGATGGCCAGTTTCTCTTCTTGGGTGATATTCATAATATCCGCTTTAGATGTTAGTATGCTAAAGTAGATCGGTACAGTGTATCTGCAAAGATCGACAAGCTCGAAATTTAGCCATTTAGAAGCGTAATTGCAAGTTCCATATCCTTGCTCAACTGTCTCCTGAGTGCATCTATGCCGTCGAATTTCATTTCGTCGCGAATGCGTGCCTCGAAATGAACCGTGATCTTTTTCCCATACAGATCGCCCTGATAGCCGATGAGGTGCACCTCAAGACGCAGTTCCTGGCTTTGGCCGAAAGATGGGCGAAACCCGATGTTCATCATGCCCGGGAAGGATCCCTCGTCGATTTCAGCCCGTACGGCATAAACACCAACCTTTGGCACTATCTTTCGTGGATCGTTGAGCCTGATGTTGGCAGTGGGGTACCCGATGGCTCTGCCCCGCGCGTCACCGTGAACTACGATTCCCGACAACCTGTATGGCCGGTCGAGGCACTGTTTGACCAACTCGATGTCGCCGTCGTTCTTGAGTGCCCTTCGTGCCGAGCTGCTGCTCACCACGAAATCGTTCACCTCGCGGGCTTCGACGATCTCGACACTGAAGCCGAGTTCCTTACTGAGGGCTGCCACAGTGCTGCGATCCCCCTCCCTGTCGCGCCCAAAATGATGGTCGTACCCAATGATGAACGAACGGAGCCCGATTTTGCCATAGATGACGTCCCGTAGAAAAGTTGTCGAATCCATCAACGAGAAGTCACGGTTGAACGGGATGACAACCATTGTGTCCACACCCAGGCTCGCCAGGAGTTCGGACCGCTCTTCCGGCGTGGTCAACAGTCCGATCCCCTCGACGCCGGGCTGTATGATTTCGCGAGGGTGCGGATCGAAGGTGACAACCACAGATCTGCCACCGATTTCACGTGCCTTCCTTACAAGACGACCGATGAGTTCTTTGTGGCCTGCATGCACGCCGTCGAAGGTGCCGACGGTCACAACCGAATTCGGATCCCTGATCACATCGGCCAGCTGCACCATGTTGCTCATCGCTTCACCTCAAAATCTGATGTCAGCAATGCGTTTTCGACGCTGAAATGTCCAGTACGGGTACGGCGCAACGACGCCAGCATGCCGCAAGTGCCGAGGGCACGGCCCAGATCGTATGCAAGCGACCGGATGTAGGTGCCTTTGCTGCACGTGACCTCATACAGAAGCAACGGAGGGTCGGCTTTGATCAGAGACCAACTGTGGACGACGACAGAACGCGGCTTAACCTCCACCGTCTCGCCCTTGCGAGCCTTTTTGTACATTGGTTGCCCTTCCACTTTAAGGGCCGAATAGACAGGCGGAATCTGCAGTATTTCGCCTGTAAATCGATCGTCAACCATAGTGTCCACCATCTCGAGGGTAATGTGATCGGTCGGCATTTCGAGCACCGTTGGTGTTTCACGGTCATAGCTGGGGGTCTCGCGCCCAAGAAGAATGCCTGCAATGTAGGTCTTGGGAAGCTCCTGTATGTGTTCGATCGTCTTTGTCGCTTTGCCGAAGCATACGATCAACAACCCTTCAGCCGCCGGATCGAGCGTGCCGGCGTGTCCGACTTTCTTGATGTCCAGAAAACGACGCAATCGGCGCACGACGGTAAAGCTGGTTGCACCCAAGTGTTTGTCGACCAAAACGACGCCTCCCTGCTGAACCTGCTCGCTGTCAGGCGGCCAGTTTGACCTGTCGTACACCGGAAAGCCCATCCAGGTGTTAGCCCGCTCGCTCATTCGTCTGTTTCGGGCTCTGCAGTTCCAGACTCACCTCGCTGCTGCCGTATCTTGGCAAACACTTGCTCGATCCTGTCCACGTACTCTACGGTGTCGTCCATGTAGAATACAAGTTCGGGGATGCGCCTGACCTGGTGGCGTATCCTCTTGGCCAACTCACCTCGTATTTCTGACGTTGATGCTTGGATATGCCGGTACACCTCGTCTTGTGTCCTCCCGTTCACGAAGATGCTGAGATAGACTTTGGCGATACCCAGATCGGGTGTCATCCGCACCTGGGTGACAGATACCATAGCACCCTGCTGATAGTCTCGAAGGATATCTCCGAGGTCGTTACGGATCACATTGGACAGTCTCTCGGTGCGAATGCTCATTATGCATCAATTCGTTGAAAGCTTGCGCTTGGTCTCAACAATTTCGAAGCTTTCGATGACGTCGCCGACCTTGATGTCATTGAAGTTTTTGATCGAAATACCGCATTCGTAGCCGGATGCAACCTCACGTACATCATCCTTGAAACGACGCAAGGTGTCAATTTCGCCGGTGAAGGCAACAATGCCGTCACGAATGAGACGTATGCGTGAGTTTCGGTTGATCTTGCCGTCCGTGACCATACATCCTGCCACTGTGCCGACATTAGGCACCTTGAAGGTTTCACGCACGTCGACCGTGGAGGTGATCTTCTCGTTGAGCTCAGGGCTGAGCATGCCCTCCATGGCGTCCTTGATCGCATCGACAGCATCGTAGATGACGCTGAACAAGCGTATGTCGATTTGTTCAACTTCAGCCAACTTGCGTGCATTGGCCGTAGGACGAACCTGGAAACCGATAATGATGGCATCGGAAGCGGACGCCAGCAAAACGTCCGATTCGGATATGGCACCGACACCGGTGTGGATGATGTTCACCTTCACTTCGTCCGTGCTGAGCTTGAGCAGCGAACCTGAGAGTGCCTCTATGGAGCCATCGACGTCGCCCTTGATGATCAGGTTGAGGTCGACAACCTCTCCTAAGGCCATCCTTCTGGAAATGTCGTCGAGGGTGAGGTGACGAACGAGGCGCATGTCCTGCTCACGCTTGATCTGCTGGCGTTGCTGCGCGACTTCGCGCGCCTTCTTTTCATCGTCGGTGCACACGAGCTTGTCGCCAGCCTGTGGCATACCGTCGAAACCGATGATTTGGATCGGCGTTGAAGGTCCGGCAGACTGAATGCGGTTGCCGAGTTCGTTCTCCATGGCACGCACGCGGCCAAACACTTGTCCGGCAACGAACACGTCACCGATTGATATCGAGCCTGTCTGAACCAATAAGTTAGCCACGACGCCCTTGCCCTTGTCGATGCGCGCCTCGAGCACGATACCGCTGGCGTTCCGGTTTGGATTTGCCTTCAGTTCCATGAGCTCCGCTTCGATGAGAACTTTTTCGAGAAGTTCGTCGATACCGCTTCCCGTTTTGGCCGAAATGAGGGCGACCTGCGATTTTCCGCCGTAGTCTTCGACCACGACATTATGTTCGAGAAGCTGCTGCTTGATCTTGTCTGGATTGGCATCAGGCTTGTCAATCTTGTTGATGGCCACAACGAGTGGCACGCCCGCAGCCTGTGCGTGGTTGATGGCCTCGATGGTCTGAGGCATCACCGAATCGTCGGCGGCAACAACCAAGATGACAATGTCGGTGACCTGGGCACCGCGGGCACGCATGGCGGTGAACGCCTCGTGGCCCGGTGTATCCAAGAAGGTGATCTTACGACCGTCGGGCAACGAAACCGCATAGGCTCCGACGTGCTGGGTGATTCCACCCGCCTCGCCGGCGGCGACGCGCGTGTTGCGTATGTGGTCGAGAAGGGATGTCTTACCATGGTCGACGTGACCCATGACGGTGACGATCGGAGCGCGTCCTTCGAGATCATCCGGATCGTCTTCTTCCTCCTCGAAATCGTCGAGAATGTCGTCGGCACCCACAAACCGGATCTCACGGTTGAATTCAGTTGCAATCAATTCTATCGTGGCTGCATCGAGACGCTGGTTGATAGATACCATCAGGCCCAGTTGCAGACAGATCCCGATCACTTTTGTGGCCTGCACATTCAGCAATTCGGCCAAATCGGATACGGTGATAAACTCCGTCACCTCTAGGATGGACCCTTCCATTTCGTCCATCATGGCCTGCTGCTCGCGGTCGGCGGCCATTTCCTCACGCTTCATCTTACGACGCTTCTGACGTTTCTTGCCTGCGCCACCACTCATGAGTGCCATGGTCTCGCGCATCTTCAAGTTTACGTCTTCGGTGTCGACGGTACGCGTCTGCTACCTTTTTTCTTCTTGTCCTCTACTTTTTGCTTTGGCTTCTTGTCCTTCGAGGCTGCATCGCCTGGAGCTGCCGGGGTAGTTGGCTTCGGAGCGGCATCGGCCGTGGCGCCAGACTTTTTCTTGCGTTTCTTGCGGCCTTGGCCGCCGCCTCCCTCAGCTGCGATTTCTTCCTTGGTGCGGATAGCAATCTTTCCTAGCAGGCGGGTTCCCTGAAGCCTGTCCGTCTTGGCACGGATCACCTCTTCATCGTCATCCTCGCCCTTTTCATCAGAAGCATCCGCTTGTGGCTCAGCCTGTTGGTCAGGCACTGCCCGAACGGTCACTGGGGCGGGTTCTTCTTTCGTCTCTTCGGCCGAGGTGACTTTTTCAGGCTCTGGCTTTGGTTCCGGTTTTGGAGCCTCGGCTACGGCCGGGACTTCGGGAGCGACCACTTCGGGCTCGACCACCTTGGGAGAAGGCGGTTCTGCGACGGGTTCGGGTTGTGGGGGAGCCTCGTCAGCGGCCGGCTTTATCTCAGTTTGAGGCGGCAGGTCGATGGCGGCGGGAGATTGTGTTTTTGGTGCCTCCTCGATCGGTTCGAGCAACGACTCCAAGTCGAACACTTCGGCACGGCGCGTGCTTACGGGTTGTACGCGTTTTTGGTCATACTCTTCACGCAGGCGCTCGTGCTCCTGATTACGAGCCTTGTCGACCCCATAATGCGCTTCGAGGGCAGAAATCATTTCCTCCGAAACATTCTCGTTGGGTCGGTTGGAAATGGTATATCCAGCATCCTTCAGCGTATCCACAATAGTTTGTGTGGCCACGTTGAATTCCTTGGCTACCTTGAAGAGTTTTTTTTGTTTTCCGCCGTCTGACATATGTAGAATTGGTTCGACTTGAGAGGAGATGTGTGGAAATTGTCAGTCGATCAATTTCCTTCCTCCTCGAATTCTGCCTGAATGATACGCAATATTTTTTGTGCGGACTTGACGTCAATTCGACCCTCGGTGCGTCTCGAGAGTTCATCGGCATCCATTTCGAGCACGGCCCTTGCCGTGTCACAGCCGATGTCGTAGAGCATCCGCACCACTTCCTGGCCGAACTCCTCGGTGAATTCGGATATTTCGATGTCGTCCTCTTCCTCGATCTCGCGGTACACGTCGATCTCCGTCTCGGTGAGGCGCGAGGCAAGCTTGATGTTCACACCGCCTTTTCCGATCGCCTTCGAGACCTGCTCGGCGGGAACGACCACCCGTGCCTGCTTGCCGGCCGGATCCATCTCGATGGTCAAGACCTCGGCGGGCTGGAGGGCCCGCTTGATGAATTCGGTCTTGACGGGGGTGAAGTTGATCACGTCAATGTTCTCGTTGCACAGCTCGCGGACGATGCTATGGATGCGGACGCCCTTAATGCCAACGCAGGCACCCACGGCATCGACCCGCTCGTCATGGCTCAACACGGCAACCTTGGATCTGTCGCCGGGTTCGCGCACCACCTTCACAATTTCGATGATTCCGTCGAACACCTCGGGAATCTCGTTCTCGAAAAGGCGCTCGAGGAATTCTGGAGCCGTGCGCGAAATGATTACGGTCGGGTTGCCGTTGTCGCGGCGAACCTCCTTCACGACGGCCCGGATGGTATCGCCCTTGCGGTATTTGTCTTTGTAGATCTGCTCCTCGCGTGGCATCAGCAACTCCACGCCGTTGTGATTTACCAGCATGTCGCGCGGGCGAACTTGGTACACCTCGCCAAGGATGATTTCACCGATGCGCTCGGAGTAGTCGTCGAAGATGTGGTCCTTCTCGATTTCACGTATGCGCTGCACAAGCGTCTGACGTGCCATCATGACGGAACGGCGTCCGAAGTCTTCGATCTGGATTTCCTGCGCGTACTCGTCGTACAGCTCCAAGTCCGGGTCCAGTTTCTTGGCCTTGCTGAGGGCGATTTCGGTGACGTCATTCGTGAGTTCTTCGTCAGGAACAACCTCGCGCACGTGCAACATCTGGATGTCGCCGCGGTCGGGATTCAAGATCACGCTGAATGCCTGGTCAGAACCGTATTTTTTCCGGATCATCGACTTGAAAACATCTTCCAAGATACTCAGCAATGTGTCGCGATCGATTCCTTTCTCCTTTGCGATGTCGGAGAAGGTAGATATGATTTGTTTTGAAATATTGGATTGCATCGTCACTCCAGGAGCAGCGGTGAGCCGGTCACCATGCCGGCAGGATTTTAGTTTCAATAATGTCGGCAAACTTCAGCTCGACCAGGCCTTTTTTGGTGTCAAGCACAAGGCCGTCGTCGTCAAACGACTGGAGTTTGCCTTCGAAAATGTTGGTCTTGTCGTCAGCTCGGGTTTTAACCCTTGCATTGCGTCCGATGTTGTTGCGGTATTGTCGCATGTCGGAGAGTGGACGGCTCAACCCCGGAGTCGAAACGTTGAGGGTGTAATTGCCGTCACCGTATAATTCGTGGGCATCCATGAGGAGGCCCAGCTCCCTGCTTATGCGGGTGCAGTCCTCAATGGTTGCCTGCCCCACTTCGGCATCGATGTAAACCCAGATGATTGGGCTTCCACCTGCGCCCTTCACTTCCACGTCGACCACATAGCTAGGCCCACCCTTGGCTGCCTGATCGGCGAGGGCTCTGATCTTAGATGTATGATCTGTCGGAACTGAGTTCATTCTATTCAAAATAAAAAAAGTGAGACCCTTCGGGAGCCCACTTACCATTTCACAAATATAGCCATTTTTTGCTATAATAACAATCAGCGGATCAGCCTGGAGGATTGACAGGTTCGTACGTTTCATTACCTTGAAGCAGGGTGAGCCAATCGCCTGCAACCCATTGTTCCAAACACATCAAAAGATATCATGCAAGTAAACAAATTTCTGATTCGGTCACTGATCCTGGGGCTTTTGATCGCCTCGCCAGCCTTCGGGCAACCAAAGGCAAGTACGGGAGACATGATGGCCGAGGCCGCACAGAAAAAGAAGCAGCTCAAGGGCAGTTCGCTCTTCCATTCGTACCCCATCCGCAATGTGGGTCCGGTCATCCAAGGAGGGCGCGTTACCGACATCGACGTGCACCCGACCAACCATAATGTTTACTACATCGGCTATGCTTCGGGAGGTGTGTTCAAGACGGTGAACAATGGCGCAACGTTCGAGCCGATCTTCGACGGCAACGATGCGCTCGGAATTGGCAACATCACCGTCTCACCGGCAAACCCCGATGTCATTTGGGTCGGTTCCGGCGAGAACAATTCCTCGCGCTCAAGCTACGCCGGCGCAGGTGTGTTCAAATCGACCGACGGCGGCAATACTTGGCAGCACATGGGTTTGCGCCATTCTCAGCACGTTGGCCGAATTGTGCCGCACCCCACCGATGCCAATACGGCATGGGTCGCGTCGTTGGGCGCGTTATACAGCCACAACTCCGAACGGGGGCTTTACAAGACGACCGACGGTGGACAAACATGGAAAAAGACGCTCTTCGTGAACGACAGCACCGGTGTCATTGACATTGCCATCCATCCGAAAAATCCTGACATATTGTGGGCTTCCTCGTGGGAGCGTTCACGCTGGGCCTGGAACTTCAAAGGGAACGGTGTCGGGTCCGCCATTTGGAAGAGCGAGGACGGCGGTGAGACTTGGTATAAGAGCATGCAGGGCTTCCCAAGCGGTGCACACGTTGGCCGTATTGGTCTGGCGGTATCCCACTCGAACCCCGACGTGCTGTACGCCATTCTCGACAATCAGGAGGAAGTGCGCATCGACGTGCCGCAAACCGGCCAACAACGTCAACGGGGACTCACGGCGGCACAAGTGCGCGGCATGAGCGAATCGCAGTTCCAAGCGTTGGAAAATGCATCCCTTGAGTCTTTTCTGCGCGACAACCGATACCCCGCCAAATACACGGCAGCATCGGTGAAGAGATCGGTAGCACGCGGCGAATTTACGATCGCGGATATCGCTGATTACCTCGGCGACGGCAGCACACCTACATTTCGGACTACGGTGAAAGGTGCCGAAGTGTACCGAAGCGACGACGGTGGCAGATCATGGAGCAAAACACACGAACCGCGCATTGACGCGCTATACAACACGTTCGGGTATTATTTTGGAGAGATACGCATATCTCCCAACAATGTGGACGAAATCTACATTCTCGGCGTGCCGCTCCTCCGTTCGACCGACGGAGGCAAATTGTTTGAGCAGCTCGACAACGTGCAGGTCGATGAGTACGGCAACCGTGTCCACGTAGACCATCAGGCCATGTGGATCAACCCGTCAAACACCGACCACATCATTTTGGGCAACGACGGTGGCCTTTATGTCACATGGGACCGCGGCACAAACTGGACGCACTACAACAACAAGCCTGTCGGTCAGTTTTACACCGTCAATGTCGACATGGCGACCCCATACAACATCTATGGTGGCATGCAGGACAATGGCGTCTACTACGGCTCCTCGAGGTCCGTTCCCAACAGAACGCCCCACTGGGAATCCATCAGCGGCGGTGATGGCATGCATGTCGTTCCCGATCCCCGCAACCATAAGATTGTGATTTCGGGCAGCCAATTTGGCAGTTATTCGCGTTATGACCTTGAAAAAGGCACGCGCAGATCCATTACCCCTGCCGCGGAAATTGGCAAGGCCCGCCATCGCTTCAATTGGAACACGCCCGTGATCCAAAGTCCCCACAATCCGGACATCATCTACATGGGATCCCAATTTTTCATGAGGAGCCTTAACCAGGGCGATGATTTCGAAATTTTGTCGGCCGACCTCACAAAGAACAAACCTCAGGGCAACGTGCCCTATTCCACAATCACGACGATATCGGAGTCGCCGCAGGAGTTTGGTACCATTTGGGTCGGAACCGACGATGGAAACATCCAGCTCACACGCGATGCTGGAAAAACATGGTCTAACGTGACCGGGTCGCTGCCCGCAGATCTCTGGGTTGCCAAGATACAGGCATCGCCCCACGATAACGGAACCGCCTTCGTCGCACTCACGGGTTACCGATACGACGATTTCCGTGCATACCTGTACAAGACAACCGATTTTGGGAAAACTTGGACTTCCATTGTTGGAGATATGCCCAACGAGGCCACAAATATCGTCATTCAAGACCGTGTAAACCCTGACCTGCTGTTCGCCGGCACTGACCACGGCTCGTATGCGAGCATGAATGGCGGCGTAAACTGGCATCCGTTGAGCGGCATGCCAAACGTGGCCTCATACGACATGGTGATCCACCCAAGGGAGAATGACCTTGTAATCGGCACCCACGGACGCAGCATCTTCATCATGGATGTGGAGCCGCTCCAGAGCGTGACTCGCGACAAAGTGGGCGAGTCTGTCATCGTATGGGAACCGGCACAGATGCGCAGGATGCCCAATTGGGGCACGCCTCGGGCTCCCATTTACAGCACCCCTGCCCCATCGCCCGAGATGCCGATCATGTACTACTCGGCTACGGGCGGGCCAGCCAAGGTGAAAATTAGCAATGAGGACGGAACGTTCGTGCATGAGTCAACCATCGACGCCAGCAAGGGATTCGATTCCTTTGTATGGGATATGAAAGGCATCTCATCGAACGAATCGACCTTCGCAGCCGTCGGTGAGTACACACTTGAAATGACAATCGGCGGGAAGACCGCCAAAACCAAGATTACCCTTGTTCGCTAACTCAATCCGCATAATCACAGTTGCAGTTATCCTCTTCGGCACCGTCTCGTGTGCCGGTGGGGATAATCCTGCACCTTCCTCATCAGCAACGAATACTCCGGCACTTCCCGGACGTACCCTCGAGTACACCACAGATGTGCGATTTCTGAACGATGACGGCTCCGTCATCTCCGAAATTCGTGTCGCCGTTGTCGACACCGACGAAGAGCGAAACATGGGCCTTATGGACGTTCGCGACCTGCCCCAGGACCGTGGGATGCTCTTCATATTTGACAGAGAGGCCCCCCTCACCTTTTGGATGGCGAACACGCCGCTGTCACTCGACATCATCTACGTGAACAAGGACAAGGAGATCGTCACCATACACACCAATACCCCTCCTTTGTCGGAGCAAAACTTTGACTCCTCGAGAGACGCCATGTATGCCATCGAGGTGAACGCCGGGTACTGTCTCAGACACGACATAAGGGAAGGACTGAAAGTCGACTTTTAATCCGAGTATTCCTTCAGTAGCCTTTCAACGTCGGTAACGTTTTGTTTCGAGCCTATGAATATCGGCGTGCGTTGGTGCAAGGACTCAGGTTGAATGTCCATGATGCGTCGATTTCCATCTATTGCTCTACCACCGGCCTGTTCAATGATAAACGCCATCGGATTGCACTCATACATCAACCGGAGTTTGCCGTTCGGGTAGGCCTTGCTCGAAGGATAGATAAAAATGCCGCCCTTCAGAAGGATCCGGTGCAGATCGGCAACCATCGACCCAATATACCGTGCCGAATAAGGGCGCTGTGTCTGTGGATCCTCATCCTGACAAAATTTGATGTACTTCTTCAAACCTTCGTTCCAACTCTTGTAACTTCCTTCGTTAATCGAGTAGGTTGGCCCAAGTTCTGGAATCTTGATGTTGTTCTCGGCGAGAAAAAATTCGCCGATGCTGGGATCGAGGGTAAATGTGGTCACTCCCAGACCCGTAGTGTACACCAGCATCGTGCTTGAGCCATAGACGACGTACCCTGCCGCAGTCTGGCTAACCCCGGGCTGGAGTGCATCGGCAAGGTCGGGCTCGTCGGCTGTGTCCGTGACCCTCCTGTAAATGGAGAAGATTGTTCCCACAGACACGTTCACGTCGATGTTGGACGATCCGTCGAGGGGATCGGTGTAGACCAAATATTTGCCCGACGAACTTTGAAGGCGGATCACCTCCTTGTTCTCCTCGGAGACGATCATCGATACATTACCGCTTCTGGACAAGGCTGAGAGCATCTGGTCGTTGGCAAACACGTCGAGTTTTTTCACATTCTCGCCATGCACGTTCTCCGATCCGAAATTTCCCAGAATGTTGGTGATTCCTGCCTTGTTGATTTCCCTTGAAATGATCTTTGCTGCCAGTCCGATGTCCCTCAACAATTGCGACAGCTCTCCAGTGGCACCCCTGAACCGATTTTGGCCACGGATGATGAACTCCTCCAGCGTTATCAGCCTGTCTTTATTTTTGTCCATGAGAATAGTATAGGTATAAAAAAGCGCTTTTTTGTACCGAATATAATGTGTTTAGACCTAAGTTAAACTAGGTCTGCATACGCTTGCCGTGCAGCTTGCACGAGATCTTCCAGATTTCCGTCATTTCGAATGATGACATCAGCCAATGGCGCATAGG
>CAYZWQ010000067.1:0-1233 GCA_964481355.1 uncultured Chitinophagales bacterium | reverse complement strand
ATCCATCCTGCTGCCCACTTGGACTGCAGATACGTTGTCGCGCACTGTGACTCGCTCCAACCTTTTATCCTTGTCGGACAACAGCAACACCACCTTATCCAGATCCGCCGGCCGTCCGTGCTGCAACAGGATCGCCGCTTCTCGCACGGCCATGGGGTAGCCTTCCGCCTCTGCTTGAGTCATAAGTCGATCGGACTCTCGATAGACGGCCGGATGCACGATGGCATTCAGTTCGCTCACCCTGTTGTTCGTGAAGGCCTGTTTCGCGAGATATGCCCGGTTCAGAGTCCCATCGTACAAATAGGATTCGTCACCGAACGCTTCTTTGATGGCGGAAATCACGGACGGATCACTGGCCATGATCGTTTTGGCAAGTTCGTCTGCATAGATCACGAAGGCTCCCAGTTTCTCCCAGACGCTGCACACCGTGGACTTGCCACTTCCGATGCCGCCTGTGATTCCCACACGGACCATGGCGTTATTCCGCCATATTCTGAACGGTACCACCTTCGGCGTCGCTCATCAGGTATGCCTTGATGAAATCGTCCAAGTAACCATCGAGCGTGCCCGAGGTGTCGGATGTTTCGTGGCCGGTACGGTGGTCTTTCACCATGTTGTAGGGGTGTAACACGTACGATCGAATCTGCGAACCCCACTCGTTGGCCTTTTTCGTTCCTTCCAGTTTGTTTTTTGCCTCTTCCCGTATCTCTTTCTCGAGATTATAGACCCTCGATTTGAGCATCACCATGGCCTTTTCACGGTTTTGAAGCTGGGAGCGTTCCTGCTGGCATTCCGCAACGACCCTCTCCTGCTTGCCGTTCGAAAGCTTGCCGGTCCATATGAGGCGTACGCCCGTCTCAACCTTGTTCACGTTCTGGCCGCCCTTGCCACCGGCATGGAAGCGCTGCAGCTCGATGTCGTCCGGATTCAGGTCGATGTTGATCTCATCGTCGATGACCGGGTAGATGAACACCGAGCAAAACGACGTGTGGCGCCGAGCATTGCTGTCGAACGGCGAGATGCGAACGAGTCGGTGCACGCCGTTTTCGGCCTTGAGGAATCCGAATGCAAAATTCCCCTTCACCTCTATGGTCGCACTTTTGATGCCGGCCACTTCGCCCTGCTGGTATTCCAAGGTGGATACATCAAAACCTTTTCTCTCTGCCCATCTTACGTACATGCGGTACAGCATGTTCGCCCAATCTTGGCTTTCCGTGCCTCCGGCTCCGGGAT
>CAYZWQ010000066.1:0-13730 GCA_964481355.1 uncultured Chitinophagales bacterium | reverse complement strand
AGACTGCACGCTCGATTTTTTGTCTTGCAATATCAAGCTTGGGATTATCAACAACGGTCTCGATTTTGTCAATCCTCTCAAGCGTCCTTTCACCCTCATCAACCACCAATGCAACAGCGTTGTTGAAATCGAGCTGCCCTTCTTGTCGAGAGTAGAAATTTTTACCTGAATGAAATACACCGCCAATACTTGGTACGGATATTTCAAGAACTATATTTCCCGAATCAAGTACTTGATATTCACAAATTAAATCAGCACCTGCAGGTATGACCCCCTCGTCGAAATCGGAACCAGATATTTTCAAAACACCAACTGGCCTGTTGTCTGAAATTGGATCGTCAATTTCACCTTCCCAGAGTTTGAAATTAAGTGACCCAGTAGCTCCCGCTTTTAACGATTCTGCGGCTTTAAAAATCTTTTCTCCTTTGGCTGGAAGTGTATCCCCACTTCGAATCAAGTAATCCATTACCGGGCGCCCGCCGAGTCTATCGAGTACTTCAATTCCAATTGAGTGAGATGCAGGAATTGCATCAACCGTTGCAGCTGTTCTATGGATAACAATTACGTCTTCATCCAATGATAGAACTCCACCACTAGAGTCGAATACAAAAACCTTAAATTTATTTTCACCTGGCTTTGGGAGAAAAACATTGACAGTCGCACCATTCGATAGACATTGTCGTCCAGATGTCCAACCAGTGTCAATACTGTCAACTTGGAATTCATAACCATTCGTATCAGTCTCGTCGGTTCGTACAATAATTTTCGATTGATTGTCGGGTGTCCTGGCGATGTATTTAAACGCGACGTCGATGTTTCCACTTGTTGTAACTTGCCCACGACTGCTTTTTCTGGAGCGATCTTGTGAGTTCCAATCGATTGATTCAGCAAAAAGGCTCGCGCCCTCAGCCACTGCAGTCATTGGGTTTACATCAGTATTGCCTGAAATTCCCAACTCAAAAGATACCAAGTCTCGGAGTGGTTTATAATTAGTTGGTCCACCAACAAATACTACACGATCAAGATCGTGTGAAGTAATTCCGGCTTTTTGCAGCGCCTCTCTCGCGGCATTAATTGATTCAAAAACACGATCATTTATTAAGTTGTCGTATGTAATGCGACTTAGTGGTATGTCAAGATAGATGTCATTTCCACTCAAATCTTTTATTCTTGATTCACTCTCAGAAAGGCTTATTATAACATCTTCCTTCGCCGAGAGCTCAATTTTTGCTCTCTCGGTGGCCCAAATGGCCAGCCGTATTAAAGATTTATAGCTTGGATTTACCATTAAGTCGTCGGGTAAGTCATAATTTTGCTGAAGCCATGGCCGAACAATATTGTCAAGCAATATGCGGTCAAAATCACGACCACCGCACATTGCTATACCACCGTGAGCGAGCAGATTCACCCTGCCACCTAGACTTTCGGCTATCGCAATGTCTAATGTGCCACCCCCAAGGTCGTAAATTAGAAACATACCGTCCGTGTTTCGTGTCTTTACAACACTCATCACAGCTGCAACAGGTTCCTGCATCAATGCCACTTTTCCAAACCCAGCCATTTCGGCTGCTTGCATTGTTGCATCCTTTTGCATTTGATTAAAAGCGGCTGGTACAGTGATCACCGTACCCGTTTGTGGATTCTTTCTGATCTCCTCATTCAAATATCCATTCAGTGTTTTTAAAATTTCGGAAGAACACTCTTCCGGCGTCATCGTCATATTTACGGCAGCGAGTCGAATGGGTGTACTCGTACCCATAAGCCGTTTAAATAGTAGTGCTGCATTATCGGGGCTGTGTGGAGCTGAATCGTATGCACGCTTTCCAACATATTTATTTCCTCTTCGATCGATGAATATTGCAGAGGGAGTTACATCATTTTGCTCAGGACTTTTCCAAATACGCGTTTCAGATCCATCGAATGAACAGATCGCGCTGTTTGTGGTACCTAGATCTATTCCAATGTAGTTGTTCATGACTATGCTTTTCTTAAAATGATAGTACCGGTTCTTACCAACCCATTATTGCCCATAATGATAGGTTCAATCATTTGGTCAACAAACAATGCATCAGCTGCATCAAACTCATCAACATTTAGAGGCGTTGCAGCTATCCCTGGGTCGAATGGATGTCCTTCTACATTAACTATTCGTAAATCGGCACCTGCTAGAGCGTCTTCAACTTTTTTTAAATACCATCGAAATTGCCCGAGGTACCGATTCTGCTCACCTGCATCTAACTTAGTTAGCAACCGTTCATATGTCCGTGAGAATCTCCAAGATTCAACAGCCAAACTGACTAAAGTATCCCTCAAGGTGTCACAATCCGAAGCTTTTAATCCGTGCTCTTCCACAAGATGTTAAAGTTTAACATTCGTAACTCACATAAATATTGATCGAATCTTAATCAAATTTTTATGTATTTGTCATATTCCAATTCATTTCAGATGCTCGAGACTTACATGCAGCCGCTACCCTTCGCTTCCACTCGATGAATTTCTCTAAAAGATATTAACTGATACTATTTCATATTGAATGGTAGCTATGAAATTTCTTCAGCTTAAAAAAAGAATCTAGCACTGAAAATAACTTTTCAATTTACAGCACTACCGAATCAATCTGTTTGAGCGTCAAAGAATATTATCATACAATCCCAGCTGCGTTGAGAACAGCTCCGAAAACCCCGAGTTCTTCGTCATCGACCTCTCCGTCAGCATGAGCCATCTCTCGAAGCATGACAACCAGTGCTTCCTTCTTTGGATTATTCATGGATCTCAATGCACTGATTGCCTCATCTAAATTCATTTGCCTTGCCATGGGTATGAAAGTCTCATCAAATCCGAGTAGTCGCGAGAGTTGAACCATGTATTGTGTTTCCTGCCCACTCAATACGCCATCAGCTGCAGCCATTTCGACTAATGCTTTCACGATGGCTAATTTTTCGGTCAACGTAAATTCCATAAATCCTCCGTTTTTAACTTTGATTTGAGACAAGTAAGTCAATGATGCATATAACTCATTTATAGCTAAATAGTCAAGTCATTAGATAACAAATATTTCATCTTCCACATACTTCCTGAAAGCCTTCGTATCAGTGAAACACCGGAAACCTGCCTGACTTGCAAGAGAAATGGTCGATGCGTCCTCGTTCAGAAGAACGGCAACAGGCTGACTCAATTCTTCCTGTATTCCGTTTGGCCAAGCCAGGTCGAAGACAGCAAGCTGTTCGCCTGTATCAGGGTCGGCAAAATCGAATCCTAGATATCCTCGTGGTAGCCCGGCTGATTCTACCCAAGCATTTAGCGTCTCAAGTTCTGCCTCTTCCTCTTCGCTGGATATGCCTCCTACAACAGCGGGTGCAACTTGTACTACGCTTGCCGATCCTTCAAGCCAACGAAGATCCCCATGAAGTAGCTGCTCCATTTGTCGGTTCAGCTCGGCAGCAAGCAAATGCTTGCGAGCCTCCATGAAATCTTGATAGTTGCCAATTTTCCACAGCGTTTCGTCCATTGGTACCCATTGTGATTCCAACGCACCAGGATGTGCAGATGCAATTTCCGGAAAGTATGCCTCAGGTAAACGATCGCTGATGGTAAGGTTGGTGTCTTTGGTGAGGAAGCAGAAGTTCGACAAAGCGTTTACTTCAGGCCTGTTAAAGTTTTTCTTGTAGAGTTGGGCTTTGGGAAATATGTGATGTACTTCCAAACGGCTCATTTTCCCCAACAAGTTGGCCTTCAAAGGCAGCCCGGTACCCCAATCTCGTGATCCTCCCATTCTAGTCATCATGTAAAGTACTGGATAGAATCTAGCTCCCAGACTCCAGCCTGTAAAATGACCGGGTTCTGCTCTGAGACCACCGTGCCATAGGCGCAGTTGCCCTAAAAGCTTGTCCAGACCTCCATCATCCCCCTCAAGCATGGACAAGTCCTGATCAATGTAGGACTCAACCGATCCCGAAAAACGACCCCACATGGCAGCTTGGATATACCCAAATAGCAGTTTATCGCGCTCTTTCTCATCCATGGGACCTAATTTTTGTGCTTGCCGTAGCTCCAGGTACCTTGCCATTACTGGCACACCAAACTTACCGAAGAATACTTGGTCATGATCGAGCCCTAGTCGATTGCTGATCATGTTGAGAATATTGTCGAGGTGCCGATTGGTTCGGGTCAATGCATTACGAACTTCGTCAGCATCTTTGTCGTGCAGGTACAAGAATTTCGCCTCACCAGTAAGGACTGTGTTTACCGATCTCAGTAGCCAGTCCAAACTGAAATGAAAACCAACATTAGCCCATTCTTTGAGTTTCGACTTCATCTCATCGCGACCCTCTGGCCACTCTGCGCATATTTTTGCTAGTGCAAGGTCACCTTTCGACAACTTTGTGCCACCGCTATTGACGCGATTGAATATATCGACCACAACATCCAACGATTTATCTGCTCCAGTCACTTCCTCGACGTGAAGATCAATGTCCATGATGCCGTTTAGGCGACTCAATTTGCCGACATAATCCCCCACTTTAAGAGTCATTTCAGGATCTGCCGCCAATCGCTCAACAAACTCGCCAATACCACTGTTACCCTTTTGCATTAACTCGGTAACGCTGATCCATAGAGGGTCGTCCTTCATCTTCACGGGTTGATAAAACTCAAACACTTCATTTTCCAAATGAAACTGCAAGCCGGTGAATGTCTGAGCGTTACCATCAAAGAACTTGGGCGGTCTGCCTCTTACGACACCGTAGAGTGTCGTCATTCGCTGTTGTCCATCAAGCAACAGTTTTACTATACCGGCTGCTATGGGGCCATCGCCACGATGAGGAGCTGATTTCGATTCGGTCGCCCACACGAGAAGCCCTCCGACTGGGTGTTTCTTATATAGTGAGTCGAACAGCCCCCTCACTTGATCTCTGTTCCAAACGTAACCACGTTGAAACTCAGGAAGAGCCATATGTCCGCTGTCGATGTGATCTAAAATGGTAGATATTTTCATTCAGTTGCTTAACAATTCTTTGTGAAGGATAAATAGCCACTCGGCCATACTATATTTGAATTCAACGACTTAGTCGACATTGTCCAAACCACTACGCCTTAATTACGAACAAAACCCTGACTTATGCAAGTCTATGGGTGACAACATGGTGGCAGTTAATACCTCAGTGAGAACACTTGTTCAGCAATTTGCAATCTAACTAAATGAACCGTGCCCTTCTATGCTTGTGAAATCCATGCTATAATCGAATCGAAAATTCACAGCCATTGATCATTTCACATCCTTCAAACAAAATATTGACTACCAATTATTGAAGCTTTTTCCATTTGGGAGCATTTTACCAATATCACAGTAGTTCAAGCTCGTATATCTACCATAATTGGGGTAGTATGGTGAAATTATTTGGGTAATACTTAACATTACCAATACCAAAAATGACGGCATTTGATACAGGATTACCTAGATAGTCTTGATATCCACCCATTCCAGCTCCTAGGATACTGGATAATGACTGAACAATCTCCGAAAATGTGTCAGCCCTGAAATCTCCGAGATCACCTCCGGATATCTGCTGAAACGCCTGCCGTTTGTTTAAACCCAGCAACCCACACGCAGCCCACATCAAAGTTGCTGCACCGTACTGGTTGTAGAACCAATATGAGTATTCCAATTCGACGACACTCGCATTGTTTCCCGTAGAAGCGAGTTTAATGTCATCCGTCCATTCACTGTATTTTGTGCCACATACAGGTTTGTCTTGGTTTAGATACAAGAGAAGATTTTGATTAACTGATTGAACTTGATAGTTCCTCTTTTGATTAACCACATTTTGGTATGCAGCATTAAAATCCGATGTTTGGCTGACTCCTGTAAAAGTTGATGTCAAATCTCGCCAAATGCCTTCTACAGCAAAGAGTTCGTAAAAGATATTGTGCACTACTTTTTCTGGATACTGTCGCTTGTCATAGCGACTTCTCCATTCATGCAGCTTGGTAATCCCGCTATCTTGTATTGCTTTAAAATTGAGCATTCTAACCTCCTCCAATTACTGTTAATTTACAAGTATAATACTACTGAAATAATCGGTCGTTAGTCATTCACATAGCATTTTCTTGGTGGTCTTATTTTTGCAAATATCAATTAGAATTGCAAGAGCTCGTTTGAGCTTGCTCGATAAAATTACTAATTCACTGCAAGATTGTAATGCCAGAATCTTAAAACCAAAGTTGAGAAACTAAACAGATTCTACGGCCAGACCTTCCAAAATTCAGTTTTTTCTGTACCAATCCGAAACGAAAGTCGGAAATCTTAGTAGTAAAAAGATGCCAAAAATGATATCAATGATTACCCAGGGATCCCTATCGTGGAGGTATACTGGCAAAATCGGGTTAAACAATACTGCAACGGCTGCAAAGATGAGTGCATTAGGCGCATACTCTTTCTCCAGCTCAAGGATCACACCTAAGACTGAGGTAGCTGTCACAACAACGCGCAGTAAGGTATAAAAGCCCGAGCTTTGTAGTTCGCTGATCGCCATGTAAAGCAGGATGAGCGTGGCGACATAAAGTGAGTTGACGAGGAGTGCCATTAATTTGAAATTGTAATTTTTTGCGTCCACGTATGAAATGTATTCATATACCATTTTTATCACAATCTTATCCCCGTGATGTAACCGTATGAAATTCATCTCCCACACCCAACGAAACACATTCGCACCATCATACCCCCTACTCCCATAACCTCAACGCCCCCACTCCACCGCCCCGCCCTTTACATCCAAGCCATTGACATTGTAAACGAGCTGCCCGACCTCGATGCGCAGCCCAGTCCGCATTGTGCCAGCACGGCATTGACAACCGCGATGCACACCATGCGTACCATGCTTCTTCCCTTGCTATGCCGCATCTACACAAACTCCAGTAGGGCTGCCCGCTTTTCCCTGTAGGCGTGCACCACTGCGTCGCCAAAGGCGGCCTTGTCGGACCGCAGACGTTCGATGGCATCCCCTCCCACGATGGTCGGATGGATGTCCCTCAGGTTTCGGTCGCTCCACAACGCAAGCTCGACGATTACGGGTACCAACGCCAACCCTTTGTCCGTCAACAGGTACAGATTGGTCTTCTTATTGTCCCTCGGTTTCGTCTTCATAACGATGCCGAGCTCCTCCAGGAACTTGAGCTTGGCTGTGAGGATGTTGGTGGCGATGGACTCCTCACTCTCCGTGAAATCCTTGAAGGTCACCTTTCCCTCGAGAAGCATCTGCTTCACGATCACCAGCATCCATCGGTCCCCCAGTATGTCGATGGCGGATGTGATGGGACAGTTACATCGGAATTCGTGCGGCATGCGGCGAGCCCTCCGGGTTTTTCACTTGCTAATTGAAATTAATTATTCAATATCGCTTGCATATTGAAAGTGATTGTGTATTTTTGCTTGCATATCAAAAGTAACCAATTATCACCGGATCTCAAAACTGGCGCTTGACACGGATGGATCGACGTGCCCACGCACCCATCCACACCAAATCAGCGCCTGACACGGACAACTGGTTACCCCTCTCCAACACAATCCCTCCATCCCCATGAAAAACATCATCATCACCGGCAGCAGCAACGGATTCGGCCTCAAGGCCGCCAAGGACTTCGCCAATCGAGGCTATCGGGTTTTCGCGACCATGCGCAATCCCGACGGCAAGAATGCCGCCGTAAAGGCTGAACTGACCGCACATTCCGGCCACATCCACGTAGTAGAGATGGACGTGACGAGCGATGCTTCGGTAAAGGACGCCATGCTGCATATCCTGGCGCAGGCCGACACGATCGACATCCTCATCAACAATGCGGGCATCATGTACCTGGGCATCACGGAGGCGTTCAGCGTGGCTCAGGCGCACGAGCAGATGGAGACCAACTACTACGGTGCCATTCGAGTGATGCAGGCCGTGTTGCCGTCGATGCGCAGGGCGGGCTCAGGCTTGATCATCAACACCTCATCGTTGGTCGGCCGCATGTCGCCGCCGTTCTTCGGAACCTACACCGCCACCAAGCACGCGTTGGAGGGCTACTCGCAGGCACTGCGCTATGAGGTGTCCCCCTTTGGCGTCGACGTCGTATTGGTGGAGCCGGGTCCGTTCGGAACAGGACTTTTGGCCTCAGGTAAGACGCCGGCACGCGCACACGTCATGGAAACCTATGGCGAGCTGGCCGGAGTGCCGTCTGCCATGGGCGAGAACTTTGCCCAGATGCTGCAAAGCGACGGTGCCCCGGATCCCCAATGGGTGGTGGATGCCTATCTGGAACTGGCCGAAATGCCTACCGGCAAGCGTCCGACACGGACAGTCGTCGGCATCTCGTGGGGCACCGACGAAATCAACGAGCTGACGCAGCCGATTCAGGACCGCATCCTGTCCGAAATGCAACTCGACACCGTTTTGGGTGGAGTATCGGCGTAAGATTTATGAAATGTACTTATCGAAGGAGGTATGAAGTACCTCCTTCGCATTTTTAGTAATATCCTGATTATCGAAGGCACCTCTGAGGGTGTCGAATGGGATGGGTTTCATGATGCCGTTGATCCGTTCAATTTCTGAAAGTGCGACTGGGATGAAGTTGGGATAACTGTACATCACAGACACATGCCTTCTACTTGGCGAAATGAAAAAGGTGTCGCCACAAAGTATCGTGCCTTCAGGTGAATCAGACGGCACGCTAAGGATACAACTTCCCGGGTAATGGCCACCAATGTTCATGATTCGGATGGAATCCCACAATTCCTTCTCGGTTCCATTCCACAATGAAACGCGTTCTCCTTTTGTGTAAATATATTCCTCGTCGTTTTGGTGAATATAAATCGGGCAGTCAAATTCATCCGCCCAATCATTCATCGATGAGTAGTAGTGGGGGTGAGAAATGGCGATGGCCTTCAAGCCACCTTTTGAATTGATGAATGCCACCGTGGTGTCATCCAACAATGAAATACAATCCCACAATATATTCCCACTAGGGGTAAGGATGAGAAATGCCCTCTGACCTATGGCAAATTTCGGTAAGGTGATTATTTGGTATAGACTGTCGTTGACACGAGTAATCTGATTGCTGTGTCTTTTTTTTAAGTCAACAGCTTTTGTCCATGCCTGTCCGTTCGGGGGCAAGTATTGCCGGTCGTCACTGCAGATGGGGCAGTCGCCCGCGGTATATTTGGCATCGTTAAATTGAATGCCACAGGTGGAACAGAAAAGGGTATCCATGGTTGTAGGTGTCTTAATGTTGGGTCGTGATGCGAACGTTTCACCAAGAGCACTGGGGATGGTGAGGGTCTGCAAAGCTGACGCAAAAATGAATTCGCTTCGTTTCATTGGGTGGTGTTTTTGACAATTAATTATCTGTGTTGGCCCCTAGTCAAGCCGATACTCCAGCACGTGGTGGTAGGTCTGGTCTTCGTTGCGGGTGGTCGAGATCTCCCCGCGGATGCCCTTGTACTTGCCGGTGCCGCCCGTGATGACGCGGTGCTGGGGGATGTCGGCCTGCATGATGCGCTCGTTCATGGGATAGATGTTGGCCCCGGTGATGGTGATTTCGTCGCCGTCGGGGAAGATGATGGCCACGTGGGTGAACCGCTCCTCGACGACAGGGTCGCCGATGAGGTCTTCGCCCGGCAGGTCGACGATGGTCATCATGCCAATCAGCTGCGCCACGACCTGGCCCGTGGTGTCGCGCATCAGCGCCTCAAAGAACATCATTTCGCCGTGTTCGCGAGGGTCATCGTCATCATCAGACAACCCCTGTATAATGGGCACATCCTGCGTGAAGGTCATGGTCTGCCAAGTTGCTGCCGGGTTTGCAGGTGCGGGACTGTCCTGGGCGGCCGGAGCGCAGCTCCCCATGGATAATGCGCCAATGAGCAGAGCTAAGGTTGCGATTTTTTTCATGTGCTGTCCGTGAGGTGGTTTCGATTTGTGGCTCAATCCATTTTCCGGCGATGACTAAGCCCGCAGAATACGTGTGGTGACATGCAATATAGTGCAGATGCGGCAATGATGTTTTGATGACACGTGTGCCACCCCTTTTGAGCCCTGTACCGATCCAATGATCTTTCTGATCAAACCGATCCGCGCTCATCTACTCACTTCTGCACAACAGGTATCGTAATTGACGTCCCGTCGAGATCCACGGTCAGCTTCGTGCCCGGATCCGGCCACAGGGTGTACTCCTTGTCGCTCGCGAAGATCATCAGTCCGATCTGCTGTCCGGCCCTGATGATCTGGTCGTCGGGCTGCAGGTCAAAGCTGAGAGTGTAGAACTGCCCGGGCACCAGCGGTTCGCTCTCGCGCAGGGACCGGTGGTTCTGCGGGTCGGCCCAACCGCGGGTGATGATGTTGTCGGTGATCCTCGGCTGGCGACCTTCGGTCCACGGCAGGCTCACGAGCCACACCGACAGGTTGACGGCGGGCTTGTCGGCCGACACCCGCACGGTGATGCGCGGCGTGCCGGAGATATGCAGATCCTCCTTGAGCGGCTCGGTGAGGTAGATGAGACGGTGCTCGGTGATCTCGGCCTGGGCCAGCGTAGCCCCGCTGAACGAGAAGTTGTCGGCCAAGGTCTCGCTTCCCTGCGTTGCGGGCTTGGTGGTCACCAGTCCGCCGCGCTCGGGGGCGCCCTTGGTGAGGTAGTAGGTCACCGGCTTGGCGTCGGGGTGCGGATACTCGGGATAGGCCGTCGGCTTAAGGCGCTCGTCGGCCTCGCGCACGATCCACGACCGCGGCAGCTGCTCGACGCCGTTATCGACGCCGAACAGGTAACGGGTGAACCACTGGTTCATGAGCTCGAGGGGCGGCTCGCCGCCGTGTCCGCCCTGGTGGAAGTAGATCATCGACGGCACGCCCATCCGCTTGGCCTCCTCGTAGATGCGCACGCTGTGCTCGGGCATGACGTTCCAGTCGTTGAAGGCATGGGCCATGAACAGCGCGGCCTTGAAGTTCCCCATCTGGTTGAGGTAGTCGCGTCCCTCCCAGAAGTCGTTGAGGTCGCCGGTGATGCGGTCCATCTTGGCCATCAGCTCGCCGTCGCGCACGGTGCGGTTGTTGTAGGGACGCTTCGCCTCATCGCCGCTATGGATGAAATCGTACAGCACGTCAATATCCTCGCCGAGGTAGCCGCCGGGTGATCTCACGAGTCCGTGCGACCTGTAATAATGATAATACGAGGTGTTCGGAGCCACCGGGATGATGGCCTTGAGCCCATCCACGCCCGTGGTGGCAGCCGCCAGCGGAAGCGTGCCGTTGTAGGATGTGCCGATCATCCCCACGTTGCCGGTGGTCCAGAAGGCGGTGACTTCCTCGAAGCCGTCGCGAGTGGTGTAACCTTTGGCGCGTCCGTTCAGCCAGTCGATCACGGCCTTGGGCGCCAGCGACTCGTTCTGACCGCCCACGGTGGGGGCGCCGTCGGAGAGGCCCGTGCCGGGCGAGTTGGAGTGCACGACGATGAATCCGCGGGGCACCCAGTTGCGGGTCTGCGAGTTCGAGAGCACGGGACGCTCACCCCGGCGAACCACCTCGGGCGGATGCACGCGCTTGGGGGGTTCCGCACCCAGTTCGTGGCGCACGTTCCAGAAGAACTCCTGCGACCCGTTGGCCGTGCCCGAGTAGTAGGGACTGGTTTCGTAGACCACCGGCAGCTTCAGGTCGCCGGACTCGGTCTGCTTGGGGCGCGTAACCGTGACGTACATACGGTCGGGCTTGCCGTCGCCGTCGGTGTCGAAGGTGGTTTCGACCCACAGGTCGTGGCGGATCCAGTCCTCGGGTTTCTCGAATTCGGGGATGACCTGCGCCTGCCCTTCGACGATCACCGGCACTTGGAGGGCCGACTGGGCGAACAGGATGCCGGAATGGACAAAAACGAGTGTCAGCAGCAGGGCCAACAGACGAAGCGAGCGGTTTTGTGCGTTACGCATGGGTTGTAATTAATGGTAAAATTTCGGGGTAACTTAAACATTGGCCACTAAATATCCCTGCTGTTTGGGTCCAATCATTTTGAAACTGTGAAATTTTCCTTTAAAATGCGCCACAAAGTAGTGTTTGCATCAAATTTGACCCTCCCGTGATCACGTCTCAGGTAAGAAAAAGCCTCATCGTTGTTGTGGCCTCCATCGGCATGTCCGCCGTCGTGTCGTCGTGCACGACCAGCAGCACCGTGGCCACGTCCGAAAACACCGCCGCCCCTGCGGCCTCCACCATGTCGCCAACGGCGGCGCAGAGCACGGCCGACTTGGAGCGCATCTATTGGGAGCGCATCAACGTGGGCCGATCTAAGTTCGTGCAGGCCGACGTCAACTTCATGACCGGCATGATCCTGCACCATGCCCAGGCGCTCATCATGTCGCGGATGGTGCCCGACCAGACGAGCAACCTCACGCTTCACACCTTGGCCGCGCGCATCATCAACGCCCAGGAGGATGAAATCCGCACCATGCAGAAGTGGCTTCGCGACCGCAAGCAGAACATCCCCATCGTGAGCTTCGACGGCATCAATCTGATCCTCGACGTCGAAAAATCTTCCGAAATCAGCAACCTCCAAGCCTCGAACGTGCCGACCATGGGCCGCGAGCGCTCGTTGGTGAGTGCCGAGCACGGCGGGCACGTGGACCTGCCCATCAACCACAACACCATGCCCGGCATGCTCACCCTGGCACAGCTCCAGGAGCTAACCAGGCTCAAGGACGCAGACTTCGACGTCAAGTTCCTCGAGTTCATGATTCAGCACCACACCGGTGCCATCTTCATGGTGAACGAGCTGATGGCCGCCGACGGCGCCACCAACGACGAGGAATGCTACCGCCTGGCCGTCGACATTTACGCCGAGCAGGTGACCGAAATTGACATGATGAAGCTCATGCTCGAAGACATTGCAAGTAACCGATCCAAACCCGAATAAACACCTAACAACCCGACGAATGAAGCATACTGTCCTAAAATCAGCCGTCCTGGCCGTGGCTATGGCCGCAGTCGGCTCCGGCATTGTCGGCACCGCGCAAGCGCAGCCGCTCAAACCCCTCAGCGAAATCCAGGCTCCCTCACCCGACCCGCGTGTCGGCCTTTCGGCCGGTCTCTTTGATGCCGGCGAGGCCATCTGGAACCTGAAACTGGTTTCTACCACGCCTCCTCCCGAGGATTTCCTCGGCTCGTTCAACACCGACCTTGCCTTCAAGGACAACTTCGTCATTCAGGGCAACTACAACGGCTTCATGATTTGGGACATCACAAATCCGGCCAAGCCCGAACTGGTGAAGGACTTCCTGTGTCCTGCCTCGCAGAGTGACGTGTCGGTGCATGGCAACCTGCTGTTCGTGTCGGGTGAAGGCACCGGCGGACGCCTCGACTGCGGCACCGAGGGTGTTCGCGAGGCCGTCAGCCAGGACCGTCTGCGCGGCATCCGCATCTTCGACATCACCGACATCCGCAATCCGGAGTACATCCACAACGTGCAGACTTGCCGCGGCTCGCACACGCACTCCGTGCTAGTAGATCCGAACGACGATGCCAACGTGTATGTGTACGTGTCGGGTTCTGCGCCAGTGCGTCCTGAAGCCGAGCTTCCGGGATGTTCCGCTGCCCTGCCGGACGAAGATCCGAACAGCGCGCTATTCCGCATCGAGGTCATCAAGGTGCCCCTCGACAATCCTAAGGCGGCTGCCATCGTTTCGTCGCCACGTATCTTCGAGGACCTGACGGCTCCTCCGACCC